>CAKTHW010000048.1 GCA_934565425.1 uncultured Oscillospiraceae bacterium | reverse complement strand
CTGGTCTAGGAGTGCCTCGTCTGCCAGGGGAACAGGCGGTAGTGAGGTTTTGCCTCCCCGAAGAGCCACCAGCGTAAATAGTCGTCTGCCAGCACCGCCGCCACCGCCAGAAAGCACCACAGCACCCAGAAGGGCAGACAGATCTGCCCCAGTACGTTGAAGGGGTAGTCAGAGTAGTCCCAGATGCCCAGCCCCAGCCACCGGTTCAGCACCACCCCAGACAGAAATTCCACCCCCGTGATGACCGTCCCGCCCAGCAGCCCCTGGTCGAACAGGGACAGCGCCCAGGGGAACCAGTCGTTGAGCCCACCCACCAGCAAGAACGCCGCGCCGCCCACCAGGATCATCGCCGGATGGGTGAACCCACGCCACAAAATTTCGATGCCCGCGTAGAGCAGTCCACCGGTGAGGAAGAGGACGAGATGCTTCAAGAGCGCGTACGGCCAGCTTTGCTTTTTGTTCATGTCATGTACCCCCATCGTGCTGGAATCGGTCAGCCTTAGTCATGCCCGGAAAAGGGTATTTTACACTGGGGGGTGGGGGGAATGGTGGGGAACGGAGGAGTGATTCGCGAGGAAAAGGAAAAATGAGATGTAAATATTTTATGAACGAGACACGAAGCATGTATAAAAATACAAGCGGAATGAATGTGAGTCGGCAGAGCTGTGTTCCGCCGTGGACACAAAGACGCTTCAAAGAGTAGATAGGCGGAGCAGAAGAGTTTTGCACAGATAACGGTGGAAAAGTTCTGAAAAGTTGTTCAAATGAAAGAAAAAGGAAAGAACTAGGGAATATGCAACCAAAGCGCAATGTTGCACATTGGTTGCATATTCGTTGTTATAGACAAAAACCATGCGTCATTTTTCTTTAACATTCTCGAATTATTGTTGCAATTGCACAGAAAAGTTGTGAATAAGAAATGATTTGGCCGAAATATGAATTTTTTATTAAGGGTGTTGTCAGGGCCGAAAATTTTTAGTATGGTAGTCGCAAGCAGGTGATGATACACGAACCTGCACAAGTATTAGGAGAAGTTCTATGGGATAGGAGTTTGTATGTCTTATCAAATTATCCGCAGCGAGATTTCCACTATGGCAGTCGATGCTATCGTCGAGATGGATGATAGCGCCCAGCAAAGAGAACACGAAACGATTCACAAAGGGTTTGGCATCAGTGTGGCGGAGCTTGGCCGGATCAGTCCGTCCTTTGCGTATATCAAACCCAAGAAGTACATGGGACATGTCCTCCATGTAGTCGGCTCTAAGTGGGGGCAGGGTGAGTGGCAGAAATGGGAAGAACGCAGAATGGCGCGCCGTCAGGCGAAGTTTTACCAGGACGTGCTCACCACTGCGCTTCAGCAGAGTTGTTGCTCTGTGGCTATGCCCATCCTCTCGTCCACATCGTCCGCGCACCCTGACCATCAGGCAAGACAGGTGGCGGAGGAAACCGTAGAGGCCTTTCTTCAGGAACACGACCAGCAGGACACCATGGAGGTCTATCTTGTGCTCCCGCCCGTTCCGGACAAGTCCATTTTCACTAAGGTCAATACCTACATTGACGAGAATTATGAAGGGCCGTTTCCGGAGGAACGGCAGAAAAAATGGCGTTACCTGGCGGAGCTGGAAAAGGAGTTAGACGCAAAAGGGATTCTGACCGAATCTGACTGCCAGGCACTGGCAGAGGCACAGCAGCAGGTAAAGGAGGTCTATCGGCGTGCAGAAGCCACCAGGGCAGCGGAGCAACGGTTTGCGCCGGAGCCGTCCTCTGTGCCCCATCCCAAGCCGCAGCCGTCGGAAGTGCTTCTGCCCACGCAGGAGGACGTGCCTGAGCCGCCGGATACCGCTGTGTGCTATCTGCAGCTCATCCAGTGGAACGCGCCTGAGTCGACGAATCAGACCTGGAAATACAGCGAACCGCCGGAGGAGGATTTGGACTGGCTGAAGAACAAGCCGAAAAATTATGTGCAGGAATCAAAGAGGGTACGCACGATCCTGAAGAAGCGGGATCGGCAGCTGCTGCCTGAGGTGAAGGAGGCCATCCTCAATCGGGAGGAAGCTTTTGGGCCGTGGCTTCAGAAACTGATCGCCAGCACAGGTCAGTCTAATTCTGATTGTTGCAATGGCGCTCACCTCTCCCGTCAGGTGTTCTGGAAGATCTGTAACGAGCCAACTTACAACACGTCCAAAAGATTCCTGGTGCCCATTGCAGTGCAGCTCAAGCTGTCCCTGGAAAAGACGGAGGAATTGCTCCGGAGGAAGGGGCTGGCGTTTTCTGATAGCATTCTGTTTGACGTCGTGGTGAAGAGCTGCATCATCAACGGAGTTCAGGATTTTGATGAGATCAACGCGCAGCTGGAGGCAGTCGGAGAACAGCCGTTGGGCTCGCGGGATGAATAAATTAGGTTGAAAAAACAAGTGAATGAAAAAACGCCGCAAGCAACACGCTTGCGGCGTTTCCCATTTCATCAGATCCCCATCGCCAGGTAAGTCACCCAAACAATGGCGCAATACACCAGACAGGGCAGCAGGTTCGTCCGGATGATCCGGCCTTCGTTGCCCGGTGCGTTGGTAGTGGAGGTGACCGCCACCACGTTATTGATGCAGATCATATTGCCTAGGGCGCCACCGGTCAGCTGGAGGGCCACGATGGTGGTGGTGGACAGCCCCAGCAGCTCGGCGGTCTCGTACTGGAGGGGGCCGAACAGAGTGCTGGACACGGTGCAGGAGCCGGAGACGAAGGCGCCAAAGATGCCGATGACCGGGGACATATAGGGGAAGGCGGTGCCCACCAGATCCACCATGAGCTGGCTGATCTGGGAGAGCATACTGCTCAGCCCGGAGCCGTTCTCGCCGGAGTGCATCATCAGCTGCACCATGGCCACACCGGCGATGAGTGCCACGGTCAGATTGGCCAGCTGGCGTCCGGTGTCGCGCGCCACCTGCGCGGTCTCGCGACCTGGCACCTTGCGCACCAGCGCTGTCACCAACGCCACCACCCCGAAGGGGAAGATGCCCGGGTTGTACGCCCACTGGAAGTCCAGGTTCAGGCCGTCCACGCCCAGGATGTTGTGGATGGGGATGTAAATGCCCTTCAAGATGTCCTTCAGCCCGAAGGCGTCCACCCGGGTGACGAAGAGGAGCACGGCGATGGCCAAATAGGGCGTCCAGGCCAGCAAAAACCGACCGGTGGTGGGAGGGGTGCCCAGGTCTGTTTGGGGCGTGGCGGCGTCGGTACGGAAGCGCCAGCAGTGTTTGGGCACCAGGATGTGGAAGCGAGCGGCCAGGACGGTGAGGAACATGCCGATGATGGCGCCCACGATGGACGCGAACTCCGGCCCCAGGAAGGTGCCCAGCAGGTAGTAGGGCACCAGGAAGGTCAGCGCGGCCAGCAGGGAGAAGGGGACCATCTCCAAAATCCGCCGCAGTCGCTGTTCCCGCTCCCCAAAGCACAGCACCAGCACCGCCACCAGCAAGAGCGGCACCACCAGCCCGCCGACCCCCAGGTAGACGCACACCTTGTGGGTCACTTCCCGGGTGAACCACTCCTGCGCCACCCCAGACGCGGTGAGCTGGTCGGCCATGTTGGAGACGGTGGTCAGCGTGGGCGTGCCAGCCGCGGCGAAGGGGACAGGGGTGCTGTTGGAGATCAGGGACACCACACAGGCTGGTACCGCCGGGAACCCCAGCCCCACCAGCAGCGGTGCCGCCAACGCAGCCGGCGTGCCGAACCCGGCAGAACCTTCGATGAAGGCGCCGAAGAGGTAGCCGATGATGATGGCTTGGATGCGTGGGTCGGGGGAGATGGTCTGGAAGCCGCTGCGGATGACGTCCATGAGCCCGGCTTTTTTCAGGGTGTTCTGGAGGAAGATGGCCCCTGCCACGATGAGCAGCAAGTCCACCGCCTTCAGGACGCCGTAGACGGTGTAAGCCGCCGTGTCCGGGGTGGAGACCTGCCAGACGAAACGTACCAGCAGGACGGTGAGCAGGAAAGAGACGCCCACCGATTTGGAGGCGGAGACATTGCGCAGGACCATCAGGAAGAAGGCCAGCAGCAACGGGATGGCGGCTAGGATGGCGTGGGTGGTGGTGTACATGGTGAAACATCCTCCCTTGTAGGTGGAATCGGTCAATTCTTTGATACGAGTTTGGATTATAGCAAAAAAGTTCGGAAATTGCAAGGATTTTATTGGTTCTACCAATTATAGCGGCGCAAAAGTGACGATTGGTAGAACCAAACGAGAAGATTGGTCGCACCAATTAGAGGCTGTTGCTGTCGGAATACAAGACGCGCAGCGCCTGTCTACGTAGCACATATCAAAAAGAGAACCACGCAACGCCAATCTCAGACGTCGCGTGGTCCTTTTGTACGTTGTACGAGTTTGACAATCCCTCAGTCAGCCGTTGCGGCTGACAGCTCCCTTTACACAAGGGAGCCAGAGGGTGTGTCCTCCAAAGAGGCGATTTTGCAGAACCTGGAAGCCTCCCCTGTGCAAGGGGAGGTGGCACGCAGTGCCGGAGGGGTTGTCCGGCGAGCGTAGGGCGTGGGAAGGTGCGCCTTCTGGTTTGCTGTGCAAGCTTGACAATCCCTCAGTCAGCTTGCGCTGACAGCTCCCTCCACACATGAGCGCCACCCCAAAAAACAAATAACAGCCCCTGCAAGCAGGAGCTGTTATTTGTGAATGCACAAATCACGCACGGGTAACTTTACCGGAACGGAGGCATCTAGAACAGACGTAGACGTGAGTGGGAGAGCCGTTCACGATTGCCTTGACGCGCTTCACGTTGGGCTTCCAGGCGCGATTGGAACGGCGATGGGAATGGGATACCTGGATACCGAACACTACGCCCTTGTCGCAAAAGTCGCACTTAGCCATTTTGCATACCTCCTCTTAAAAAACTTCGCAGCTTTGTTAAAAACAGCTTTATTATCATAGCAGATGATCTTGAAAAAATCAAGAGGAAGATCGAAAAAAATCAAAAAAATTTGCCACTTTTTTTGCCCAACACCCCGCACCCTTGCCAGAGCGGCGAAAAACAGGTATACTGGAGGCAGAAAAAAACGGCCTTTCTGCCGAACAGGAGGGATGACCATGGAGGGAACCAAGGGCGTGCCCCTTTCCTCGATCGTAAAGGAATTCAAACTGGAGGTCCTGGCCCAGAGCAGCAAGTTCGACCAGACCCAGATCCACGTCACCAGCATCAACCGCCCCGGCTTGCAGCTGATGGGTTACTACGCCTATTTTGACGAGAAACGCGTCCAGCTGCTGGGCAAGGCGGAGTACAGCTACATGCGCACCATGACCACCGGTCAGCGCTTCACCTTCTTCGACAGCCTCTTCTCCCACGGCATCCCGGCGCTCATCATCGCCCGCGACCTGGAGATCTTCCCCGAGTGCTACACCGCCGCCGAGCGACAGGACTGCACGGTGCTGCGCACCAACCAGGTCACCGGTGAGTTCATGAGTGACCTGACCGCCTCCCTGCGCAGCCACCTGGCGCCCCGTATCACCCGCCACGGGGTGCTCATGGAGGTCTACGGCGAGGGTGTGCTGCTCATGGGCGAGTCCGGCGTGGGCAAGAGCGAGACCGCCATCGACCTCATCAAGCACGGCCACCGTCTCATCGCCGACGACGCTGTCGATATCACCAAGATGAGTCCGGACACCCTGGTGGGCTCGTCGCCGGAGCTCATCCGCTACTACGTGGAAATGCGCGGCATCGGCGTCATCGACGTGCGGCATATGTTCGGCATCTCCGCGGTCAAGGAGAGCCAGACCATCGACCTGATCGTGAATCTGGAGCTGTGGCGGGACAACTGCGCCTACGACCGGCTGGGGCTGGAGGAGCACTACACCACACTGCTGGACGTGCAGGTGCCAACGGTGACCATCCCGGTCAAGCCGGGGCGGAGTCTGGCTATCATCATTGAGGTGGCGGCCATGAACAACCGTCAGAAGAAGATGGGCTTCAACGCGGCGAAGGCGTTCACGGAGCAGTTGGACGCGCACTTTGGATTGGGGGCGGAGTGACCACCTGAGACGGTGGCAGTGCCTGAGAAGCGCACTCACCCAATGGCTACCTTGAGTAAAGGGAGCTGTCAGCGCAAGCTGACTGAGGGATTGTCAAACTCGTACAACATACAAAAAGAACCACGCAACGTCTGAGATTAGCGTTGCGTGGTTCTTCTTTTATGATGCTCTACGTGGAAGGGGAAACCCCTGGCGTGGGTTTCCCCTCTTTTCAGCGGAGCTGAAAATTCACCCTTTCCTGCGCTTTGGGAAGCACAGGGGAGTTTCGGCATCTGCGGATGCCGACCAGGGGCCTTGCCCCTGGACCCCACTTCCTTTTCTTCGGAGAAGATAAAGGAAGCGAAAAGAAGCTAAGAGGCCCTGCGGGGCTTGTATTCCGATAGTGACAGCCTCGTGTTACAGCGTCGCAGCCATAACGGCCTTAATGGTATGCATCCGATTCTCCGCCTCGTCGAACACGATGGACGCGGGGCCTTCGAACACCTCGTCGGTGACCTCCATGGCGTCCCGCTGGAACCGTTCGCCCATCTCCTTGCCGATAGCGGTCTTGTGGTCGTGGTAGGCGGGCAGGCAGTGCATGAATTTGGCCTGGGGGCCGGCGTTATCCATCAGCTTCTGGTTCACCTGGTAGGGGAACAGGTCGTTCAGACGTTCCTCCCACACTTCCACCGGCTCGCCCATGGACACCCACACGTCGGTATAGATGACGTCCGCGCCCTTGGTGCCCTCGATGGGGTCTTCGGTGAAGGTCAGGGTGGCGCCGCTCTCGTCGGCCAGCTTGCCGCAGGTCTCCATCAGGTCGGCGGAGGGCCAATATTTGGCGGGGGCACAGGCGGTGAAGTTGACGCCCATCTTGGCGCAGCCCACCATGAGGGAGTTGCCCATGTTATAACGGGCGTCGCCCATGTAGACGAAGTTGATGCCCTTCAGGCGGCCGAAGTGCTCCTGGATGGTCAGGAAGTCAGCTAAAATTTGGGTGGGGTGGAACTCATTGGTCAGGCCGTTCCACACGGGCACGCCGGCGTACTGAGCCAGCTCTTCCACGATGCTCTGACCGTAGCCACGGTACTCGATGCCGTCGAACATCCGACCCAGGACCCGGGCGGTGTCGGCGATGGACTCCTTCTTGCCGATCTGGGAGCCGGAGGGGTCCAGGTAGGTGGCGTGCATACCCAGGTCATGGGCGGCCACCTCGAAGGAGCAGCGGGTACGGGTGGAGGTCTTCTCAAAGATGAGGGCGATGTTCTTGCCCACGAAGTCGTCGTGGCGGACGCCCTGCTTTTTCTTCGCCTTCAGCTCCGCCGCCAGGTCCAGCAGGTACTGGATCTCGTCCGGGGTGAAGTCCAACAATTTCAAAAAGTTTCTGCCTTTCAGGTTCATCATTCCTAGCCTCCTGTCAACATTCACGGGGCAGTATCCCAGCGCCCGAAGTAATAAACATGACGAATAATAGGGTTATTATACGCCCACCGGCAACCGTATGCAAGGGAATTGGTGGAAAACCGGAAATTTATGCAAAGGGACGGGGAGGGGTGCGGGTGAGGTGGGTGAACTTGACGAAAGGGGTCGATTGTGTTATAACCGGAAGAGCATTTTTGAAACAATTCGAGGTGAGGAAAAATGAGCGCTGGGGTCGTCGCTACCCAAATGGCCATCATGTTCTTGTTCCTATTCATCGGTTACGGCCTGACCAAACGAGGGCATTTCTCGGCGGACACCAGCCGGGACCTGTCCTTTGTCATCTCCAACATCTGCTGTCCGTCCATGCTGCTGGCCGGCATCTTCACCGCCCCCGCCATGACCGGACGGGAGCTGCTGGAGGGGGGCATCGCTACGGTGGTCATCTACATCATCCTCATCTTGCTGGGGATGCTGATGGGGCCGCTGCTGCGCATCCCCAAGCCGGAGCGGAAATTCTATCAGCTCATGACTATTTTCGGCAACATGGGCTTCATCGGCTACCCGGTGGTCAACGCGGTCATCGGGCCGGAGGGGATGGGCTTTGCGGCGGTGTTCAACCTGGGCTTCAACCTGCTCCTCTTTACTTACGGCATCGTCCTGCTCCGGCAGGGGCAGATCCGGATGAACTGGAAGACCTTCCTCAACGCCGGCACCATCTCCTCCGTCCTGGCCATCGTGCTGCTGCTGACCAAGCTGACCGTGCCCACACCGGTGGTGAGCTGCCTGAGCTACATGGGCAACGCCATGACCTTCTTCGCCTCCGCCATCATCGGCCACAGCCTGGCGGAGACGTCCTGGAAGGTGGTGCTGGAGAACAAGAAGCTCTACCTGTTCGTGGTCCTGCGCTACTTGCTGGTGCCCATCCTGCTGGGGGTGGCGCTGAAGCAGGTGGTGAGCAACGCGCTGCTGCTGAACGTGTTCGTGCTGCTGATGGCCATGCCGGCGGCCAATATGCCGCTGATGATGGCGCAGGAGTACGACATGGACACGGACACCCTGACGGGGGGCATCGTGCTGAGCACGGTGTGTTCTATCGTGACGATCACCATTGTGGCGACCGTCGTGAATATGCTATAATGGATACATTATAATGTAGGAGGTACTGAAATGGAATTTAAGATGGATCATCAGAATTTCAACGTGGCGGACCTGGACAAGTCCATTGCGTTCTACGAGGAGGCTCTGGGGCTGCACGAGGTGCGTCGGAACGAGGCGGCGGACGGGTCCTACAAAATTGTCTACATGGGCAACGAGGTCTCCAACTTCCAGCTGGAGCTGACCTGGATGCGGGATCACCCCCAGAAGTACGACCTGGGCGAGTGCGAGTTCCACCTGGCCTTCCGGGTGGATGATTACCCTGCCGCCTATGAGAAGCACAGCAAGATGGGGTGCGTCTGCTACGGGAACGAGGCTATGGGGGTTTATTTTATCAATGATCCGGATGGGTATTGGTTGGAGATCTGCCCCTACAGAAATCGGAAATAAGAGAGTGGAGAAGAGCCTGGAACGTGTTGTTCTGGGCTCTTTTTGCGTGGGGGTGTCCGGAGAATGGGACAGGAAGAGTGGTAAAATCATAGTATAAAGGAGGTTGAAAGGTATGAAAATCGTAGATAGGTGGTTTGAGGATAACCTGAGCACCTACGTCCGTTGTGTGGGCAAAGATGTGGAGCGAGTGGATGAATGGGGTGCGATCACGAACGGTACACAGATATATCGCATTGCCGAACGGATGGTGGATGCATCCAGGCCGGACAAGAATGGCGTGGTGCTGCGGCTTGAGGGTGTCGCTTTCCTGTCGCTGGGGGAATACACGGGCTTAGCCGCACGTCCGGAATGGGACGCCGTTGACCGGGCGTTGGAGCAGTGGGCGAAAAATGGCGTCATCACCGAGCGCTGTCCCAACTGCGGGAAGCTGCTGCGCTATGTGGGGCGTGGCACTTCTTACGAGGTCAGCTGTCCGACACCGGGGTGTTTGTATGAAGGGTTTCGTGGGATATGAGGAAGAAATAAAAATTTCTCCCCCTGCAACATTTCCCCGTCCTGAACTGTATCCTAAGCAGAAGGGCAAGACGCCCTAACAACGTGAAAAAACGAGACTCCCGCGGGAGTCTCGTTTTGTATTGCGGGGTATCACACCTCCAACAGATCACTATCGTCATCCAGATCCGCCTCGTCGAATTCGACCACCAGGGGCTGTTTCCGGTACAAGATGTCGTACATGACCGGGACGATGAAGAGGGTCATGAAGGTGGCGTAGAGGAGGCCGCCGGCGACGACGATGGCCATGCCGCGGCTGGCGCCGGCCATGGTATCCTGGCTGAAGACCAGGGTGCACATGGACAGGATGGTGGTCAGCGCCGTCATGAGGATGGGGCGCATCCGGGTCTTGCCGGTGATGAGCAGGGCTTCCCGCTTTTCAAACCCGGCGATGCGCAGCTGGTTCACGTAGTCCACGAACACGATGCCGTTATTGACCACCGTGCCCATGAGGACCAGGAAGCCGATGAGGCTCATGATGGACAGCTGCTCGTGGCCGATGAGCAGGCCGATGAGGCCGCCGGTGAAGGCCAGGGGGACGGTGAAGAGGATGATGAAGGGGCTCAGGAGGCTCTGGAACTGGGCGACCATGACCAGGTAGATGAACAGCAGACCCAGTGCCAGCATCTTGACCATCTGCTCCACCATCTGACGGGTGTTCTCCGTCTCGCCGCCGATCTCGGCGCTGTAGCCCTGGGGCATGTCGTAGTCGTCCAGCAGCTTCTGCACCTGCTCGGACAGCTTGGTGGTGTTGTAGCCGTCCTTGGTGTCCGCTTTCACCTGCATCATCCGGGTGTTGTTCTCGCGAGCGATGGTGGCCACACCCTTGGTCTCCTCCACCTTGGCGAAGTCCTTGAGCTTATACTTCTTGGTCACCGACTTCCCCTCGTCGTCCGTGGTGTTGGACTCCAATTCCAGGTTCAGCAAGCTATCCTTGGTCAGCTTGTCGTCGTCATCCAGGATGTCCACCTGCATCTCCTGACCGTCCACTGTCACCGTAGCGGCCTTTTTCTCGGTGGTCAGCCCCACGCTGATGGCGGAATAAATTTGCGCCACCGTCAGGTTCTTGCGCATGGCCTTGTCCTTGTCGATGACCAGGCGGAGAACATCATCGCCCTTTTCCTGGCCGTTGGTGATGTTTTCAAAGCCTTCCACCTGACCGATGAGTTTCTCAATGTCCTGGCTCACCTCCATGAGCTTGTCCAGGTCATTGCCGTACACGTCCACCTCCAGGCCGCTGCCCATCAGGGTGGACATATCCCCCATGGCGGAGGCGGAAACGGTCAGGTCACAGCCCAGCTTCTTGCCCACCGCTTCCAGGCCGTCGCAGATGGCGTCCATCTGCTCCTCCTTGGTAACCGTCTCGTCTGGGAGGATCATGAACTGATAGGTGGTGAAGTCCTGCTGGGTGCCCATGGAGCTGGTCATGATGGACGCACCGCCGCCAGCCAGGACGCCTACCTTGTCCACATGGTTCACCTTCAGCATGGCGTCCATCACTTCGTCTGCCTTCTTGTAGGCGTCCTGCTCTTTGATGTCATCATCCAGTTTCATGCTCACCGTGATCTGGTCGGCGCCGATGTCCGGAATCATGACCACGCCCATCCGGATGACCTCCACCACCGAGAAGGCAAGCAGGGCGATGGCGAT
>CAKTHW010000047.1 GCA_934565425.1 uncultured Oscillospiraceae bacterium | reverse complement strand
TTCTCAAAATGATATTCATTTTATGAACCAGGAAAACATCCGCAACTTTTCTATTATCGCTCACATTGACCACGGCAAATCCACCCTGTCCGACCGGCTCATCGAAGCTTGCGGCGCGGTGTCCGCCAGAGAGATGGAGAATCAGATCTTAGACTCCATGGATCTGGAACGGGAACGTGGCATCACCATCAAGGCCCGTGCCATCACCCTGCGTTATGAGGCAGACAATGGGGAGACCTACGTCCTGAACCTGATCGACACCCCGGGTCACGTGGACTTCAACTACGAAGTCAGCCGCAGCCTAGCCGCCTGTGAAGGTGCTGTGCTGGTGGTGGACGCCAGCCAGGGTGTGGAAGCGCAGACGCTGGCCAACACCTATCTGGCCATCGAGCATGACCTGGAAGTGCTGCCGGTTTTGAACAAGATCGACCTGCCCTCCGCCGACCCGATGCGGGTGAAGGAAGAGATTGAGAATATCATCGGCCTGCCGGCCATGGACGCGCCGGAGATTTCCGCCAAGGCAGGCATCAACATCCACGCGGTGCTGGAGGACATCATCCAGAACGTGCCCGCTCCCGCCGGGGACGAGAACGCTCCTTTGAAAGCGTTGATCTTCGACTCCCAGTATGACTCCTATCGCGGCGTCATCGTCCTGATGCGGGTCATGGAAGGCAGCATCCGCACCGGTATGGACGTGAAAATGATGGCCAGCGGTGCAGTCTACAAGGTGGTGGAATGTGGGCATATGCTGCCTATCGGGCTGGATCCCTGTGGCGAACTGCGCGCCGGTGAGGTCGGTTACTTCACTGCCTCTATCAAGAACGTCCGGGACACCAGCGTGGGCGATACCGTCACCAGCGTGGAGAATCCGGCGGCAAAACCGCTGCCTGGTTATCGGCCTGCCCAGCCCATGGTCTACTGCGGCATTTACACCGAGGACGGCAGCAAATACCCCGACCTGCGGGACGCACTGGAAAAGCTCCAGCTCAACGACGCCTCTCTGAGCTTTGAGCCGGAGTCCTCTGTGGCACTGGGGTTCGGGTTCCGTGTGGGCTTCTTGGGGATGCTCCACATGGAGGTCATCCAGGAGCGACTGGAGCGAGAATTTGACCTGGATCTGGTCACCACCTTGCCCAGCGTCATCTACGAGGTCATCAAGACCGACGGTTCCACCGTCTTCGTGGACAACCCCCACAACTACCCCGACCCGGGCAGCATTTCCAAGGCGCTGGAGCCTTTTGTGAACGTGTCCATCATCTCGCCCAACGAGTTCGTGGGCAACATCATGCCCCTCTGCCAGGATCGCCGGGGACAGTTCGTGGATATGCAGTACCTGGACACTCACCTGGTAGAGATCCACTACAAGATGCCTCTGAACGAGATCATCTATGACTTCTTCGACACCCTGAAGGCACACACCAAGGGCTACGCTTCCCTGGACTATGAGCTGTCCGACTACCAGGAGAGCAACCTGGTGAAGGTGGACCTGTTGCTCAACGGCGACCAGGTGGACGCTCTGTCCTTTATTGTCCACAAGGACAAAGCCTATAAGCGAGCCAGAAAGATCTGCGAAAAGCTCAAGGACAACATCCCCCGCCAGCTCTTTGAGGTGCCCATTCAGGCCGCCATCGGCGGAAAGATCATCGCCCGCGAGACCGTCAAGGCCATGCGGAAGGACGTTTTGGCTAAGTGCTACGGCGGCGACATCACCCGTAAGAAAAAGCTGCTGGAGAAGCAGAAGGAAGGCAAAAAGAAGATGCGCAATCTTGGGACCGTGCAGGTGCCTACCGAAGCTTTCTTGGCTGTCCTCAAGCTGGATGAGTAACGTTCTTTTTGCCTTTCCGCCGGGAGTCCAGCGTACAAGCGTTTTGCAAAGCAAAACCTTGGCGCAGGCGGAATTCACTTCCGCCGAGCATGTCCGATCAAAAAGGCTCCCGAAAGTCGTCAGACTTTTGGGAATCTGGCAAAAAGAAGATGCACAATCTTGGGACCGTGCAGGTGCCTACCGAAGCCTTCCTGGCTGTCCTCAAGCTGGGTGAATAACATTGGTTTTTTATCTAGCCAAAAGAAGGGTTCTATCATGGAAAACAAACTTACTTTCCGCTATGCTGAGCGGAAGGATGTCCCCCTCATCCTGCAATTTATCAAGGACTTAGCCGAGTATGAAAAGATGCTGGACGAAGTGGTCGCGGATGAAGCGACGCTGGAGGAATGGATTTTTGACCAGAAGAAGGCGGAAGTGATCTTCTCTATGGAAGAGGGAAAAGAAGTTGGATTTGCGCTGTTCTTCCACAACTCTTCTACCTTTTTGGGGCGAGCAGGTCTCTATTTAGAAGACCTGTTCGTCCAACCGGAGCACCGCGGCAAGGGCTACGGGAAGCGGATCTTGCAGAAGCTGGCCGCCATTGCTGTAGAGCGCAAGTGCGGCCGGCTGGAGTGGTGGTGCCTGGACTGGAACCAGCCCAGCATCGACTTCTATCTGTCTTTGGGTGCCGAGCCCATGTCCGACTGGACGGTGTACCGGATTGCCGGAGATACGTTGCAGAATCTTGCCCAAGAAAATTGATTTTTTCGATAAGAAAACCCCGAACCGATCGGTTCGGGGTTTTTGCTGTTTTGCTTATTCCTCCGGAATCTTGCAGACATCCACCCAGCCCTTGAAGTGGTCGCAATTTGCTTCCAGCTCGGGGATAGTCAGCTCGATGGCGCTGTTGGAGCTGCCGCAGGCGGGGAAGACAGTCTCAAACCGTTTCAGACTCTCGTCCAGGTACACGTCCACGCCTTCGTTGACCGCAAAGGGGCAGACGCCGCCGACGGCGTGGCCGATGAGGGTCTCCGCCTCCTCGTGGGAGAGCATTTTGGCCTTGATGTGGAACTGGGCTTTGTACTTGGGGTTGGCGATCTTGGCATCGCCTGCTGCGACAATGAGCACCACATGGTCATCTACATAGAAGGAGAGGGTCTTTGCGATGCGCTGCCCTTCCACATGCAGTGCTTGGGCGGCCAGCTCTACCGTTGCGCTGGACACGTCAAACTCCTGCACCCGATCCTCCATGTTCCGTTCCCGAAAATAAGCTCGTACTCGTTCGATAGACATTTACATCACATTCTTTCTCTGGTTTTTTCCTTTATTTTTCCGCTTTGGGCGCACCGTTCTGACCGCTGCCTTGTCCCTTGGGACGATGGTGGCGGCGGCGATGGGAGCGGGATTTGTTCCCGCCCTGTCCAGGATTGCCTCCAGCCGGGTTCTGTTTCTGGCCCTCCGGTTTGGCCTGCTGACTGGCGCTGTTTGCGTGGCTGCTGTGCCGACGGCGGGAGTGGTTGTTGGCCTTCTTCTCGCCGGACTTGGCCTCTCCTGCGGCACCCTGTTCCGAATGGGCTGCCGCCGGACGTTCCTTGTTCCTGTTGGCGCCGCCGCGGCTTCTGCGACTGCGGTGGGAAGTGGGATTGGAGCCTTCCGGCTTCTTTTCCTTGGGTCGTTCCTCCACCTCTGGTTTGACAACAGATGCCGCCTGCTCCTGTGCCCGGAGCAAGCCAAGAGACGGCTCCTTTTTCTCCGGTGCGGGAACGGGGAACTCATATCCCGGCGGGCGCTTGCCCTTGCCATTGCGGATGATCTCAATATCCTCTTTTCGGTACACCTTGGGGGTGTCCGGATCGCTGTCCAGCACCACCTTCACCTGTTCTCGCAGCAGCTGGATCTGGTTGACCACACCCACGCCATCTGGGGTGTTGACCAGGGATTCCAATTTGGGCGTGTCTTTGAGCAGGTCTTCATAGGCGTCCTGCTCGTATTTCAGGCAGCACATGAGGCGGCCGCAGACGCCGGAGATTTTGGTGGGGTTGAGGGAGATGTTCTGGGTCTTGGCCATCTTGATGGACACCGGCTGGAAGTCACTCAAAAACTGAGAACAGCAGAAAGGACGTCCGCAGATGCCCAGGCCACCCATGATCTTCGCCTCGTCTCGGACGCCGATCTGCCGCAGCTCGATGCGGGTGCAGAAGATGGACGCCAGGTCTTTGACCAGGTGACGGAAATCCACCCGGCCATCGGCGGTGAAGAAGAACAGAATCTTGCTGCCGTCGAAGCTGTACTTCACTTCCACCAGCTTCATCTCCAGCTTGTGTTCGGCGATCTTGTCCTGACAAATCTGGAAGGCTTTTTTCTCCTTCTCCTGGTTGGCCTTCACCTGGGCGTAGTCCTCCTCCGTGGCCACGCGGAGCATGGGACGCAGAGCCGCGATCAGCTCCATCTCGTCGATCATGGTGTTGGCCAGGGCGCACTCGCCAAACTCGATGCCCTTGGATGTCTCTATGATCACGTGCTGTCCGGCTTGCACCTGGACGCCGTTGGGATTAAAGTAATATAATTTGCCTCCGTCTTTGAAACGGACGCCGATAATTTCGGTCATCACATACCTCCTGATTATGGGTGATGGTTCTGCGCTCCGCTGCCCATCAAGATCTGCCAGCTTCGGGCGGCAAACCAACCGGCGCTGTGCCCCACAGACGGGTTAAAGGCGCACTGGTTCCGTGCCTCCTCCGCCAGCTTGGTCAGCGCTACCAGCTTGGCTCTGGGGATGGACGCCAGCTTGGGATTGGGATGGATCAGCCCCTCCACCAGCCGCTGGGACAGCACCTGATAGCTCTCCTCCAGCTGGTCACGGGTCACCTTGTCCGCCACAAATTTTGCCACGCACTCCACCAGTGCCAGCTCACTGTTGGCACAGAGAGCATTCAACCAGGCTTCTCCCAGGCTGGTCTCTGCCGACGCTTCCTCTTGGGGTGGGGTCAGGCGAAAATGGACGCAGCGGGAGCGGACGGTCTCCAGCAGGGATGCTGGCTGGTCGGTCAGAATGAGAAATGCCATATAGGCCGGGCCGTCCTCCAGCAATTTCAGCAGGGCGTTCTGGGCGTTGACGTTGAGGGGCAAATCCAGGATATACACCTTGCACCGTCCCTCGTTGGGGCGCACATAGGCGTCCTGCCGGAGCTGACGGGCGGCGTCCACCTTGATCTCCTTACTCTCCGGCGACAAAAACCGCTGGATGGGGATGACGTCCGGGTGAATGCCCTGGGCAACCTTTTGGCAGCTGGGACACAGGCCGCAGGGGCGGTGCACCGCCTGAGACTCTTGGCAGACCAGTGCCTGCGCCAAAATCCGTGCCAGGGTGTGCCGTCCCGACCCCTCTGGGCCGGAGAGGATGCACTGGTGGGGAGGTTCCGCCATGGCGGAAAGCTGTGCTTTCAGGGGTGCATTACCCTGCAATTCTTTCACATTCATGCCGTTTCCCTCCTCATCACTGGCGGCAGGGATATTCCTACCGGAGCACAGTTGTTTTCATTTTATTATAGCCCAACTGTTCCAAATAAGCTAGTATTTTTTCGTCTATCCGCTCTCCGGGCGCTGCGATGGGAACGCCGGGGGGATAGGGGGCGATCTGTTCTGCTGCGATGCGACCTACCGCCTCAGCCAAATTTATCGTCTCTTTTGGAGCGAAAAGTGCCTCCCTGGGTGTGCGAACAGACTGGGGCAGAGGTGGAGCGGAGACGGTGGAATGAGGACGTGTTTTTTCATGAAGTCCCAGAGCGTCCAAGGCTTGTTCCAACCGTTCCACCTCTTCCACACCGTCCGCGCAGGTCAAGATGAACACCACGTGCTCGCTGTCCGCCATCTCTGGCCAGATGTTGTGTTCTTGCAGGAACTTTTCCACCTGATAGCCGTTTTCTGTGCAAAGAGTGAAACGGGTTGGGTCTAATTGAGCGTCTGTTTCCGTCAAAGCGGGGTATTTTTTCCGCAGTTGTGCAACCATCTGTGCGGTCTCCTGATAACGCCGCTTTCCCTCTGCCAATAACCAAGGACGAAGGCCGTCCAAGGCGGCCATCATGGGATAGGACGGGGAAGAGGTGGCGAAGATGAGACTGGCCTGGCGGAGCTGGTCGAGGGTGATACCAGTGCCGAAGAGCAGGGCGGACTGGCCGGGTGCTGGGAGAGTCTTATGGGCGCTGACGGTGACCAGGTCTGCGCCTCGATAGGGGTTTTCCCCCAACAAAAACAGGTGGGCACCGTGGGCGCCGTCCACCAGCAATTTTGCCCCGTGTCGGTGGCAGACCTCGGCCAAGGCAGGGATGTCAGAAAGGACGCCGTAATAGGTGGGGGAAGTGACGCAGACTGCCTTGCACTTCGGGTGGGCTTTTAGTGCCGCTTCCATGGCTTCCGGTTCCAAAGGGCCAGCGGTTCCTACGTCAGACAGCCAAGGGCGGGTGAGCCAGACAGGGGTTTTGCCCAGCAGTGCCAAACCAGTATGGATGCTGCGGTGGCTGACCCGGTCGATCAAGATGGTGTCGCTGTCGCTGAGCATCAACATGGTGTGGATGCCCTGGGTGGAACCGCCGGTGAGGAACAGGCAGCTGTCCGCTCCCCACGCCTCTGCCCACGCCTGTTCTGCCTGGGCGATGCAGTCCGATTCTTCCCCGTACAGGTTGCCAGTGGGGGGCAGCTCGGTGAAGTCCAAGGTGGCGTATTCCACCGGCAGGCCGGGGATAGGTTTGCCCTTGTGTCCGGGCATGGCCATTCGCAGAGGATTTTGGGCAGCAAACTGGGTCAGGGCGTCGTAGAGGGGGGTGGACATAGGGATTCCTCCTAACGGGGTCATAGATTGGAAAAAAGACCCGCACGGCCGGAGCCGCTGACGGGTCTTTTGGATTCCTTTGCGCGATTACGCGTTCTTGTCAAATACCACCACGATCCGGCGGTTAGGTTCGGTGCCGGTGGAGTAGGTGGAGATGGCAGGATTGTAGCTCTGGAGCGCTGCATGGATCACATGACGCTCATAGGCGTTCATGGGTTCCAGCATCATGTTCCGGCGGTACTTGAGGGCCTTGCCAGCGGTCTTCCGTGCCAGGCGCTGGAGGGATTCCTCTCGCTTTGCCCGGTAGTTCTCCGCATCAATGTGGATGCGGATACGCTTGGACTGACCCCGGTTGACCGCATAGTTGGTCAGCTGCTGGATGGCGTCCAGGGTCTCGCCTCGGCGGCCGATGAGAGCGCCCAGGTTCTTGCCCACCAGTTCTACCTGGTAGATGCCAGCTTCGTTGACCTGCAGCTTGATCTCTGCCGGGACTTCCAACCGTTCCAACAGACCGGTCAGGAAGGTCTCAATCTTTTCCTTCCGCTCCGGTTCTGCTTCCATGACCGGGGCTTCCGCAGGGGCTTCTGCCGGTTCCGGTTCCACGGCCGGGGCGGGGGTGGGTTCCTCAACAGGCGTCGGCTCTACAGCCACTTCTGCCGGAGCTTCCGGTTCTGCTGCAGGCTCTTCCACCACGGGAGCCGGTTCGTCAGGTACTTCATAGGTCACGCGGATCTTGGCCGGACAACTGCCGATGCCAAGAAAACCGGTCTTTGCACGGGTGATGACCTCAATGGAAACGTCATCATCTTCCAGCCCCAGCTCTTTCAGGGCTTTGTTCAGGGCATCCCGTTCGGTCTTCCCCGTCGTTTCGATCCACTTCAACATAAGAAAGTTGTCATTCCTTTCTATCCATCCGCAGGGAGGCAGGTCCCGCTCATTTGGGGGATCGACTCCCTGTTGTGAACGGTTATTCCTCGTCCTCGCCCTTGGCGTCCTGCTGGATCGCTTCAAAGAGCTGGTCTGCGTTGGGCATTTCGGCCTCCGGCGCAGCTTCCGGTTCTGCCGGTGCTTCTGCTTCCGTAGTCTCCGGAGCGGCTTCTTCAACGGGTGCTGCTTCCACTGCGGGGACTTCTGTGGTCTCCACGGGTGCGGTCCCTTCCTGTTCCGGGATCACCGGTGCTGCCAGTTCTTCTGCCACGGGTTCTGCCACAGGCTCCTCGGTCACTTTCCCATCGGGGTCGTGATAAGGCGTCACGGTGTAGCGGTTGGGGTCATAGGCACGGCCGCGGGCGTAGGTACGCATGCCCACTCGGCTCTCCTTGGGAGCGGGATTCTTTTTGGGCTTGTCCGCCTTCTTCTTCCCACGGTTCTTTTTCCGTTCTTCTTCCTCCGCCGCACGACGAGCGGCGATCTCCGCCTTGCGCTGACGTTCCTTTTCCTTTTCTTCCTCTAACCGTTTCTGACGGGCCGCTTCCATCTCCGCATATTTGCCACGGAGCATACGGGCACAGATGAGTTCCTGGACAGCCATGAAAATGGCGTTGAATGCCATGTAGACGCACATGCCGGCGGGCATGATATAGCCGAACCACAGATACATGAGCGGCATGATGAACAGCATCATCTTGTTGGTGCGATCCATGGACGCATTGCCGGAACCCTTCTGGTTCTTGTTGAAGTTATTGGTTTTCTGGGACAATCTGGAGTAGCCCACGTTCAGGACGGTGACAATGATAGGGATGAGGAACAAGCCGATGCTTGCCCAGGACACGCCATTCTCCCAGAACTTGAGCTTGGGGATCTGAGACAGATCCAGGCCCAGGAAGTTGAAGTTGATGATCTCCAGCTTGGAAGCGCCGTCCCCCACTGCGGTCTGAACGGCAGAGAGCACGTCCTGGTGACCGTACATGAGACCGGCGACCTGCATTTCCTGATAGATCTCAGAGCCGCTGAGGGTATACTTGCCCAGCTTTTCTACCGCCGTGATGGCGGCGGTGATCTGCTCCGTGGTCAGATGCATCATGTAGAGCATGGGACGACGGATGACATAGTACAGCGCCATCAGGATGGGCAGGGGGAGGAAGGACCAGAGGCAGCCGCTCATGGGGTTGACCCCTTCCCGTTCGTACAGCTTCTGCACTTCCTCGTTGTACTTTACTCTGTTGTTGCCGTACTGCTTCTGGAGCCGTGCCATTTCCGCCTGCATGGTGTTCATCTGCATCATGCCCTTCTTGCCCTTGTAGGACAGGGGGAAGAGGATGACTTTGGTCAGCAAGGTGAACACGATCAGAGCCAGGGCATAGCTGCCGCCGCAGATCTTATACAGCCACAATAGGAAGGTACCGAATACTTGTAAAATAGCAGTCATAGTTTTTCTCGCTCTCCTTGGGCGTAGGTCGTGAATGCGTTCATTCCACCGCACCCTCCGGAAGAGGGGGATGGAACCCTTCCGCTTCAGGGAACAGGATCATATTCTATGCACTTCTGCCGATGAAAGGGCTGACACTTGGCCAGGCGTTTGGCCGCCAGCAGGGAACCTCGGGCGGGGCCGTATTTCTCCACCGCCTCCTTTGCGTATTCGGAACAGGTGGGGATGAAACGGCAGCGGGCGGGGAACCAGGGTGAGATGGCCTTCTGATAGAACCAGATCAATCCAAGCAGCAGTCTTTTCATTCGAATTTACCTCCTTCCAAATGGGGAGGGTTTTTCTCGTTTAGGGTTGTTTTTTCGGGCGGAGCAAGCCCAGCTTGCCGGCCAGCTTTAGGAAGTCCCGTTCCAAAGCCTGGTAGCTGACAAAGGCACTGCGCACCCGTGCCACCACCACCAGGTCGCGGCCGGGCAGGAACTCTTCCTCGTGGAGACGATAGATCTCCCGCAGACGCCGCCGGATGCGATTCCGGGTGACGGCGTTGCCCAGTTTTTTACCGGTGGTGATCCCCAGCCGATTTTCCTTCAGCCGGTTCTTTCGGGTGTAGAGCACCATCGTCGGCGCTACGGCCTGTTTCCCCCGGCTGTAGAGCCGACGGAAATCCCGATTTGATTTGAGGGAGACGGAGTACTTCACAAAACAAACTCCTTTACTGAATGTTATCCTTCCTTTTTTGGAACACGGCAAAGGGCGCGCGGGGCGCACTTTACCAGTAAATGCTTATCAGGGGTGGAAGATTGTTCATCATCCACCCCTCAGATGCAATATTTACGATCTGTTCCCATTTGTCAATCAGTAAGACAGTCTAGCGCGACCCTTGGCGCGGCGGCGGGCAAGGACTTTCCGACCATTCTTGGTGGACATTCTCTTGCGGAAGCCGTGTACTTTCTGACCATGAAGCTTTTTGGGCTGATAGGTACGTTTGGTTGCCATGAATTACACCTCCGTATAGTTATCTTGCTCAACAAGCCGGGAACAGATACCCGACCGTAGCGAACGTAATTTAGGCGCAAGGCTCCCAAAAGAGAGCTGATAGCGCATTTGTCATTATAAACGATACTTTTTATCCCTGTCAACAGAAATTTCACAATATTTTTCTTTCTTAGCGCAGTTTTGGGATAGGATACCATATGTTGCGGTCGGAGGTGGCGAGGGACACAACTTTTTTGCGGATTACTTTTCGGAACGGGCTGAAACACAGGATGAAAACGCAATACGCTGTCCCTTTTCCAGCCGACCACGCCGAAATCCTACCGGGCAGGCTTTCTTTTCGCTGCATCATTGGACTTTGTGAACAAGTATATTCTATTTTTTAAATGTGTAAGCTTGTAAGAGAGGGGAATTTGTGTTATACTTTAAGCTGTGTTTTTATTCTTTTTTCTGCCGGATTTTTTCACAAAGATCCGGCCTTGAAACGGAGTTTTGTATTTATGAATTCTGCCAACGAAATTTGGATGAGTATCACGCCGGTCCTGCAAGAGAAATACACCGCCATCGCCTTCACGACCTGGTTCGGCCAGGTGGAGGCGCTGGATTTCAAGATGGATCAGCTGATCTTATCCTGCCCCTCGGATTTCAAAGCGAAGATGATCCGAGACCGCTTTCAATCCGACATCGAGCAAATCCTCCACGACCTGTTCGCCGCCGACATCAAGGCGGTGATCTTAGGGCCGGAGGAGACCGCCGCCTACCGCTCGGAGGCGGCAGAGCAGCCTGCGCCCAACCAGAACATTTTGATGGGCAGTGAGGAGTACACCTTTGACCGGTTCATCGTCGGTTCCTCCAACCGGTTTGCCTACAACGCCGCCCAGGCGGTGGCCAACGACCCAGGGAAGAGCTACAACCCGCTGTTCTTATACGGCGAGTCCGGTCTGGGCAAGACCCATCTGCTCTACTCCATTTATCACACCATCCGGCAAAATCATCCGGACTATCAGATCATCTACATCAAGGGTGACGAGTTCACCAACGAGCTGTCCGAAGCCATCCGCCTGCGCAGCACCGACGCCTTCCGGCAGAAGTACCGGGACAAAGACCTGCTGCTGGTGGACGACATTCAGTTCATCGCCGGCAAGGAACAGACCCAGGAGGAGTTCTTTAACACCTTCAACAATCTGTATGAGGCCAAAAAGCAGATCGTCCTCACCTCGGACCGTCCCCCATCTGATATGCTC
>CAKTHW010000046.1 GCA_934565425.1 uncultured Oscillospiraceae bacterium | reverse complement strand
GTCCGAGTGTTGAGATTCGAACTCAAGGCCTCTTGAACCCCATTCAAGCGCGATACCAAACTTCGCCACACCCGGATTTCGTTTTGTTTGTCGCTGTCTCCCGGCGACTCGTTTATAATAGCACAGTCGGAACAGGAATGCAAGTGTTTTTTTCGCTTTTTTTCGTTTTTTTCAAATTTTCTTTCTTCCGTCCCCGTTCCACCCCCTTCCCGCCGCTTCTGCCGGAACCGACCGCCTTCCCCCCTGTTTTCCCCTGGCAGAAAACTTGATTCTATTCCTCGTTCTATTCTCCATTCTGTCCAAAAGATTTTTGTCCTTCAAATGTTACAGATTGTTCACATTTTCAGAAAAATCCCACTTTTTTCTCTTCCAGCCCTTCCAATTTCCAGCGGTTTCACGGCCGGACGGCAGAAATTTTCAGGGGATTCTTCTCCGTTCTGACAATGGACAAAAGGGGGTAATATACCTATAATATATACGATATGGGTTCAGATGTATCATTTTTGTTATATCTGAACCGTATCGAGGAAAGTAGGAGTGCGGACAGCCTGGCTCTTCTGAGCATTTGGGCTGGGACTGTCCAGCGAGGGATCACCTCGCAAAAAATGTAAGGGAGGATTGATCGCTCATCTGCATGCAGAGTCCGCTCTGCGAATACATTTTGCCTGTGGAGCGGTCCCCCCTTCGGGCTCTTCTCCGCAGCATAATAGGAGGTTGTTTATATGTTAGCTCAGATTATCGCCGTTGTGATCTTCCTAGCGATGTTCGTGTTCATCGTGATGGATAAGATCGAACGGCAGATCGTTACGCTTGTTTGCGGCCTGTTGATGATGGTCCTGGTGTTCGGCCTGTGCATGCACAGCCTGCCCGCCATCTGGGAGACGCTGAACGTGAAGAGCATCTTCAGCGCTCACTTCTGGTATCAGTCCGGCAACGCCGCGGAAGCATCCACCGGCATCAACTGGGAGACCATCATCTTCATCGCTGGCATGATGATCATGGTGGAAGGCATGGCTGCCGCCGGCTTCTTCCGTTGGCTGTGCATGGAGCTGGCCAAGCTGGTTCATTATCGCACCATTCCCATCTTCATCGCCTTCATGATCATGTCCTCTCTGCTGGCCATGTTCATCGACAGCATCACCGTCATCCTCTTCCTGGCTGCCGTGACCATCGAGCTGTCCCGTCTGTTACATTTTGACCCGATCCCCATGATCCTGACCGAAGTATTCTGTGCCAACCTGGGCGGTTCCGCCACCATGTGCGGTGACCCCCCCAACATCATCATCGGCACCTCTCTGGGTTATTCCTTCTTCGATTTCCTGGATAACACCGGTCTGCTGGCTGGCATCTCTCTCATCTTCGTGCTCATCTTCTTCTACTTCGCCTTCCGCGGCGAGCTGAAGGACGCACACGCCACTCCCGAAGAGATCGCCGCGATGCCCGCACCCAAGGAAGCCATCACCAACAAGACTTCCTTCATCATCAGCACCATCATCTTCCTGTGCGCCATCGTCCTGCTGGTCTCCCATGCCGAGACCGGCCTGACCGTGTCCACCATCGGCGTCTTCATCGCCCTCATCACCCTCATCACCTCCGGCAAGAACGCCATCAACCTGCTCAAGAAGGTGGACTACAAGACCCTGCTCTTCTTCGTAGGCCTGTTCATCGTGGTCGGTGGTCTGGAGCAGACGGGCATCCTGAAGCTCATCGCTGAGTTCATCGGCAAGGTCAGCGGCGGCAACGTCATGCTGATGATCGCCATCATCCTGTGGGTGTCTGCTATCGCCAGCGCCTTCATCGACAACATCCCCTTCGCTGCTACCATGATCCCCATCATCAAGACCCTGGCAGCAGAACAGGGCGTGGCTCTGCCTATCCTGGCTTGGGCTCTGGCTCTGGGTACTGACATCGGCGGCAGCGCCACCCCCATCGGCGCATCCGCCAACGTGGTCGGCACCTCCGCAGCAGCCAAGGCTGGCCATCCCATCTCTTGGGGCCGCTACTGCAAGAAGGTCGCTCCCGCTACCGCTCTGGTGCTCATCATCTGCACCATCGGTCTGTTCGTCCGTTATCTGTAATCGGATTTCCAATCGACATAACAAAAGCGCTTCCCGCTTGGGAAGCGCTTTTTTCATGCTATTTTTGCTGCCAGAACCCCCGACAGTCCCGATTCAGCTGGGGCATGGTCCACAGCAGCACCAGCTCTTCCACCGCGGACACTGTCGCCGTCAGCGCTGCCAGACGACAAGCCCACTGGGTGCCCAACACCACCGAAACCACCGGAAATCCCACCAGGGTCAAACCGGCCAGCTTGTTGAGCCAGGTGTGGAGGGCGGCGAAGGTGTGGAATCTCTGCCAGCCGATGGCGTAGGCAAGCCCACGGAGGACGGCCACGCCCAGCGCCCACCAGAGCGCCCACACAGGGAACCCACGGTGCCGCAGTCCCACAGCCAACAGGACAGCTAGGAAGGCTACGTCCGCCAGGCTGTCCCATTTGGCGCCGGTGTCACTCTCCCACTGGAACCGTCTGGCCAGCCAGCCGTCCAGCACATCACTGGCCGCTCTGCCGCCGTAGCAGAGCCAGAACGGGACGGAGCCAGGCGGAAGGAAGAGCAGGGCTAGAGCGAAGAGGAAGCGGGTGGCGGTGATGGCGTTGGGGATGCTGCGGCAATAGGCTTGGGGCGGTCTCATGGGCACGCTCCCTCCGCCGTCATCTCCCGTTTCAGCCGCGGCGCGATGACCACTCCAAAGACCAGCAGGGTGACGCACGCGCCCACCAGGTCGGAGATGGCCGCCGACCAGAACACGTCCTGGATGGGACGCAGGTGGGGCAGGACGAGGACGCAGAGGACGTACAGACCCTTGCGGAAGAAGGAGATGGGCAGGGCGGCGCGCATCTGTCCCATGGCGGTGAGGCCGTCCACGAAGGCGTACTGGACTGCCACCCCCAACAGGCCGGCGGCGTACTTCCGGATGCAGGAGGCCGCCAGGGGCACCAGGCTGTCGTCCTGGGTGAAGAGGGCGGCGAAGGTGGTCGGGATGGTCTGGGAGGCGATGCAGAGGAGGGTCAAAAAGACAGCGCAGAGGCAGAACACCCACCGGAAGACCTGCATGACCTTGCGATAGTGTCCCGCTCCGTAGTGGTAGCCGTAGAGGGTGCCGCAGCCGGTGGTGATACCCTGGGCGGGGTAATAGGCCAGCACCATGAAGCTCTGCACCACCGCCCCGCAGGAGAGCAGCGCATCCCCCAAGTCCCCGCCATAGCGCCGGAGGGCGCTGTTGAGGAGCATGATGAGGAGGTTGTCCAGGAGGATGATGAAAAAGGGCAGGCAGCCGATGGAGAGGATGGTTTGGACGGTCTTCCGGTGCAGTCGCTCCCAGCGGATGGACAGGGGCGCTTTCCCTCGGAGGAGGACGGAGAGGACGTAGGCCAGGACGCACACCTGCGCCAGCACGGTGGCCAGAGCGGCACCCTGAACGCCCATCCCCAGACCGAAGATGAACAGCGGATCCAGCACTGTGTTCACCACCGCCCCCAACAGGACGGACAGCATCCCCTGCCGTGCCAGCCCCTGGGCCAGGAGGAACTGGTTCATGCCCACGCCGGTGAGGGCGGCCACGGTGCCCAGGACGTAGGTCTGGAAGTAGGCGGCGGCGTAGGGGTAGATGGCGTCGCTGCTGCCCAGGAGGTAGAGCAGGGGGCGCTGGACGGCCAGGAGGAGGACGGTCAGCGCGAGAGAGGTGCCCAGGAGGAGCAGGAAGCTGTTGTCGATGGCGTGCTGGGCGGTGGCTCTGTCCCGGCGTCCCATGGAGATGCTGAGGACGGAGGCGCCGCCGATGCCGATGAGGGTGGCGAAGGCGGTGACCGCGGTGAGCGCAGGGGCGCAGATGCCCACGGCGGCCAGGGCGAGGGTGCCGTGTGGGGTGATGTGGCCCACGAAGATGCGGTCTACCACGCTGTACAAAATATTGAAAAACTGCGCCAACATAGCGGGCAGGCCCAGGCGCAGGACCAGCTTTGGGATGGGGATGGTGTCAAATTCTCGTTCCACAGGCACACCTCTTTTAAAAAATCTCCCCTATAGGGGATTTTCACTGGCACGAGGAGCTGCAATTCACCCTGCTCACCGCCGGCGAAGGGGTGATGCAGGTCAACGCCCAGGACTACCCCCTCTGTGCCGGTCAGGCCATCTTCCTGGGCAGCGGCTGCATCCACGCGGTCACCCACCTCTCCCCCGGCGGGCGCTATGTGAGCCTGAACTTCCCGCCTCGGATGCTGAGCTTCTTCCCCGGCAGTCGGATGGAACAGCAGGACGTACTGCCCTACGCGGTGAGCGGTGGGTGGCAAGTCCTGACGCTGGTTCCGGAGGTGGACTGGCAGCGGGAGGCGCTGGGACTGCTGGGGCAGGTGGTAGAACGGTTCGAGGGGGGCGACGTGCTGGGGCAGGAGTACGCCATCTCGGTGACCTTGGCGCGGCTGTGGCTGCTGCTGTTGGAGCATCAGCGAGAGCGTCCGGTGTCCCCTCTCCCCGCCCCCGTCCTGCGGCAGGAGCGCATCCAGACCATGCTGACCTACCTCTACGACCACTACGGCGAGGACATCGCCCTGTCCGACCTGGCGGAGGCCGCCCATGTGAGCGTGGGGGAATGCTGCCGCAGCTTTCGGGTCTGTCTCAAGACCACGCCCTACCGTTTTTTGAAGGAGTACCGCATCCGCAAGGGCATGGAGCTGCTCCAGGCGGGGCACACGGTGTCGGAGACGGCGGGGCTGTGCGGGTTCAACCAGGTGAGCAATTTCATCCACGCTTTCAAATCCGTGGCCGGGTGTACCCCGCTGCAATTTGTCAAGCACCGTCCCTGAACGACCGTTCCGGGACGGTGTTTTTTGCGCTTTGGGCGAAAAAGCCCTTGACAGCTAACGGTTATTAGCCTATACTGAAGCCAAAGAAAGCTAATAGTCATTAGCCAAAGGAGAAGCCTATGAAAGCAGAACACACCAAAGAACGTATCTTATCCGAAGCGCTGACCCTCTTCGCCCAAAAGGGCTACGAAGCGGTGAGCGTGGAGGAGATCGCCGCCGCTGTGGGAATCAAAGCGCCCTCCCTGTACAAGCACTACAAGGGGAAACGGGACATCTTTGACCACATCGTCGCCCACATGAACCAACAAGACGCCGCCCGCGCCCAGGCATTGCAGCTGCCCCAGGGCACCCCGTCGGAAGCGGCCGCCCTGTACGCCCAAGCGCCGTTGGAGCAGATCCGCACCTACAGCCGCGCCCTCTTCCTGCACTGGACGGAGGAGCCCTTTTCCGCCCACTTCCGGCGGATGCTGACGCTGGAACAGTACCGGGACCCGGAGATGGGCCGGCTCTACCAGCACTATCTGGCCGACGGCCCCATCGCCTACATGACCCAGCTGTTCCGTCAGATGACCGACTCGGACGCCCAAGCCCGCCAGCTGGCGTTGGCCTTCTACGGCCCCCTGTACCTGCTCTACAGCCTGTCTGACGGGGGATGGAGCCGGGAGTCAGTGCTGGCGGCGGTGGATGGACACATTGACCGGTTCGCAGCCGGGCTGACGGACACCGCCGCCCGCTGAGCTTGTTTGGAAAGGAGTTTTTGTTATGTTGCACGCCATTGTCTACACCTCCAACGCCGGCAGCACCGCCCGTTACGCCCAGCTGCTGGGACAGGTCACCGGTCTGCCCGTCTTCTCCGCCCAAGAGGCACAGAAAAACCTGGCCAGCGGGGACATCCTCTACCTGGGCTGGGTCATGGCCGGCACCGTCAAGGGGTATCAGCAGGCCACCAAGCGCTATCGCATCCACGCCGTCTGCGCGGTGGGGCTGAGCCAGACGGGCACCCAGGTGGAGCAGGTGCGGGAGAAGACCCACATCCCCGCCGACATCCCCCTGTTCACCCTCCAGGGGGCATTCCATCTGGAACGGCTCCATGGGGCATACAAGCTGATGATGCAGCTGATGGTGAAGACCGCCGGGAAAGCTCTGGCGGAGAAGACCGACCGGACACCGGAAGAGGACGACCTGCTGGCCATGATGACCCAGGGCGGAGACCGGGTATGTTTGGACAATTTGCATGCGGTGCTGGATTGGTACTACGCCCGGAAGGAAAGGAAGGATCTTTGATGTTGAAACTGTACTTTGGCAACCTGGTCAACACGGTCACCACCCTGCTGCTGGTGGTGCTGCTGGGGTTCATCGGCGTGTCTATCTGCCACCGCGCCGCCATCACCGGCTGGGGACGCCGGACGCTGCTGGCACTGGTGCTGGGGTTGGTCATCTGCTGCTTCGCCGCCGCACGGGATGGGCTGGACAAGACCATTCAGAACGCCATTGACGGCAGCTGTGCCCCCGGTCTGTTCTCCCTCATCAGCATCCCCACTCTGGCCGGCTGCGTGGGCGCTTTTCTCATCCTGCTGGCCGCTGTGGCCACCCTCTTCACCCACTCCCAGCACATGCGGGAGGCTTGGTTCTACGTCCTGTCCGTCGGGGTGCTGCTGAAGGTGGTCACGGTGGAGGTGTGTCGATTTTTGGTCTGACCTCTTTACAAGTGAACGACCGTTTACTATAATAGGACAAAAGAAGGAGGGATGCCTATGCAGGACACCAAGGAGAAGATCTTACTGGCGGCGCTGAAGCTATTCGCCCGGGACGGATATAAGGCGGTCTCGGTGAGTCAGATCGCCGGAGAGCTGGGGATGACCAAGGGAGCGCTGTACAAGCACTACAAGAACAAACGGGACATCTTCCACCACATCGTCGCCCACATGGAGGCACAGGACGCCCAAGAGGCGTCCGAGCATCAAGTGCCGGAGGGGACGCTGGCGGAGGACACCGGGGCCTATGCCGCCACGCCCTTTTCCCACATCCTGACCTACAGCCAATCCATGTTCCACTACTGGACCCACGACCCCTTCGCCGCCCCCTTCCGGAAGCTGCTGACCCTGGAGCAGTATCGGGACGCGGAAATGTCTGTGCTCTATCAACAGTACCTGTGCGACGGGCCATTAGGGTACCTGTCCGACCTGTTCGCCAGCCTGGGCTATGACCAGCCGGAGGAGCGGGCGATGGAATTTTACGCCCCCATGTTCTTCCTCTACAGCGTCTACGACGGCCAGGGGGACACCCCCCTGCTCCAACAGCTGCTGAACGCTCACTGGGCAAAGATGTGGGAGCAGATGGGAGGGACGGTATGAACCGGCTGCACTTCCCGCCCTTGTGGCGGGCACTGGCAACGGAGGATCCGGATCGGGTGCTCTGTCGGGTCATCTTGCAGGAGAAGGGGCGGTATCAGGTGGTCACCGAGGACGGCTGCGAACAGCCTGCGGTGGTCTCCGGCCGATTCCGCTACGATGTGGAGACCCTGTCCGACTATCCGGCGGTAGGCGACTACGTGATGGCGGAGCCCAACCCAAACGGGGCGGCGGTCATCCATGCTGTGCTGCACCGGAAGAGCGTCTTTGTCCGGAAGGCGGCGGGGACGGCGCGGGAGGAACAGGTGGTGGCGGCCAACCTGGACAAGGTGTTCCTGTGCATGGCGCTGAACCTGGACTTCAACCTGCGCCGGTTGGAGCGCTATCTCACCGTGGCCTGGGACAGCGGCGCCACCCCGGTGGTGGTGCTGACCAAGGCGGATCTATGCCAAGACCTGTCCCAACGGCTGGCGCAGGTGGAGGACATCGCCATGGGGGCGGAGGTGCTGGTGACCTCGGCTCTGGCTGGGGATGGCTATGACGCCCTGCTGGCGCAGCTGACGCCGGGGACGACGGTGGCCTTTGTAGGCTCCTCCGGGGTGGGGAAATCCACCCTCATCAACCGGCTGCTGGGCGAGGAACGATTGGCCACCAACTGTCTGCGCAGCGACGACAAAGGCCGCCACACCACCACCCACCGGGCGCTGCTGGCGCTGCCCAACGGGGCGCTGGTCATCGACACGCCGGGGATGCGGGAGCTGGGGCTGTGGGACGCCGGGGAGGGCATGGACGCCGCCTTTGGCGACGTGGCTGCCCTGACGCAGCGGTGCCGGTTCCACAACTGTTCCCACACGTCCGAGCCAGGCTGCGCCGTTCGTGCCGCTCTGGCGGACGGGTCGCTGTCGGCGGAGCGGTGGAGCTCTTACTTGAAGCTGGCAGCGGAGAACGCCTACGCCCAGGACGCAGGCGGGTATCTGGCCTCCAAGGAGCGGAAATTCAAGGAGATCGCCAAGGTCAACAAGGCCAATCGGCACAAGAAGCCCTGACGACAGACCGTTTGGTCTTGCGATTTTCCCGCTCCACCGTTATACTGAAGGCAGAATCACACGCAGACGCACAGACGCAGGACGCTGAGGACTTTTTGAGAAAGGAAGGATGCTTGATGTCCTGTATCATACGCCCCTGGCAGCGGAGCGACGCCAGAGCCTTGTCCGCTGCCCTGTCTGACCCTGCCATTCTGAACAACCTGCGGGACGGTCTCCCCTACCCCTATACCGAGGCGGACGCCTTGGACTACATCCAAGCCATGCGGGACGCTGACCCCAACACCACCTTCGCCTACGCCATTGAAGTGGATGGCACAGTGGTCGGTTCTATCAGCGCCAACCGGCAGGAGAACATCCACAGCCGGACGGCGGAGGTGGGATACTATCTGGCGCGATCTCACTGGGGCGCGGGGGTGATGACCGACGCAGTACGGCAGCTGTGCCAAACACTTTTCGCCGAGACCGACCTGCTGCGCCTCTACGCGGAGCCATTTTCCTATAACACCAGCTCTCGCCGGGTGCTGGAGAAGGCTGGATTTCAGCTGGAAGGCATCCTGAAAAACGGTGGCTTCAAAAATGGCAAGTCACTGGACGTGGCGCTGTACGCCCTGACCCGAGACCCCTGCCGGTATCCTGTCCGGCGGTTAAGCGCAGAGGAGATTCCCGCTGCGCTGGCGCTGATCTGGGAGGTCTTTTCCGCTTTTGAAGCGCCGGAGTATCCGCCGGAGGGCATTGCTACCTTCCGTGCTAGTCTCCACGACCAGGAACGGCTGCGGGCGCTGCATTTTTACGGTGCCTTCGACCGAGGTACGTTGGTGGGCGTCCTCTGTATGCGTGCGCCCCAGCACATCGGCGGGTTCTTCGTCCGCGCAGACCACCACCGACGAGGCATCGGTCGGGCACTCTTTGAGGCCATGCGGCAGGACTACCCCGTCCAGGTCTTTACCGTCCACTCCTCCCCCTACGCCGTCCCGGTCTACGAACGGCTGGGCTTTGTGGCCACGGCGGCGGAGCAGGTCACGGACGGGCTGCGGTACACGCCGATGCAGTGCAACGGATAACAGGAGGAACCGTTATGGGCTTTCAACTGGCCGCCCTGGCCATTTTGCTTCTCTTTTATGGCATCTATTTTACCAAGCAGCTGGCGCAAAAGCGCCGCGGCATCCAGACCCGACAGATGGGACGGCGCAAAGAAAAAGACCTCCACCGGGTGGAGGTGCTGATGGCCGCCGCTACGGGGCTGATCGTGCCGGTGCAGCTGCTGTCCATTGGGTTCCAGTGGAGCTGCCTGCCTGGCGGCGTCCGGGCGCTGGGTGCGGTGCTGGGTCTGGTGGGAGACGGCATCTTTCTGGTCGCCGTGCTGACCATGCGGGACAGCTGGCGGGCGGGCATCCCGGAGACCGACCGGACGGATTTCGTCTCCACCGGCATCTACCGGTACAGCCGGAACCCGGCCTTTTTGGGGTTTGATCTGATGTATCTGGGCATTTTGCTGCTCTTTTTCAACCTGCCCCTCCTCCTGTTCACCCTCTGGGCTATGGTCATGCTCCATCTACAGATCTTACAGGAGGAGCGCTACCTGCCCACGGTGTTCGGGACGGCGTATGCGACCTATCAGAAGCAAGTCTGCCGCTATCTGGGCAGGAGAAGATCATAAATCGAGGTGATATGCGGTGAAGCGTTGCATTGCAATGTCCGGGATCGACTGACAAAACGACCACACACTTTGGAGGTATTTTTATGACGATTCCGGCAACCACCCTGTTCCCCCGCACCGGGGACACCCAGACCATCTACCTGAAATCCGCCATCACGGACCCCAACATCCAGGTGGGGGACTATACCATGTACAACGATTTCGTCCACGACCCCCGGGACTTCCAGCGGAACAACGTGCTCTACCACTACCCCATCAACGGGGACAAGCTGGTCATCGGCAAGTTCTGCTCCATCGCCTGCGGGGCGAAGTTCCTGTTCACCAGCGCCAACCACACCCTCCGTTCCCTCTCCACCTACCCCTTCCCCCTGTTCTTTGAGGAGTGGGGACTGGACAAGGCCCACGTGGCTCAGGCGTGGGACAACAAGGGAGACATCACCATCGGCAACGACGTGTGGATCGGCTACGAGGCCGTCCTCCTCTCCGGCGTCACCATCGGTGACGGGGCCATCATCGGCACCCGTGCGGTGGTCACCCAGGACGTGCCCCCCTACACCATCGTGGGCGGCGTCCCTGCCAAGCCCATCCGCCGGCGCTTCGACGACGCCACCATCGACGCCCTGCTGGCGCTGCGCTGGTGGGACTGGCCGCGGGAGAAGCTGGCGCGGAACATTGATGCCATCCAGGCTGGGCGGTTAGAGGAGCTGAAGTAACCCACCCGTAAACCCAAAAACGCCTGCGGAGCAAAAGGCTCCGCAGGCGATTATCTGTGGTCCATCCATTTTTCAAAGCGGAATAGCTCTGCTCCCTCCATGGGCTCCTCCTCCAGCTCCGGGTCGTTGTGGCAGGCACAGTAAAACTCCACGGCGTGAAAGCCACAGCAGTTGATGTAGAAATGCAGGTTCCGCTTTTCAAAATAGGGCGTCACCGTCTCCCACACCACTGTATCCGGATAGCGCTCCTCCAAGGCGCACCAGATCTGCTGACCAACGCCCCTGCTCTGCACGTCGCGCTTGACGTAGAGGAAGTCCAGGTGATTGCGCTGGCTCTCCGGGTGGATGACCACCAGAGCACCGCCCACCCGCTGTCCGTCCAGCCGGGCTTCGTAGGCCGCCGCTCCCGGCGTCTGGAGGGAGCGTTCGATATCCGCCTGGGGCAGCACCTCCCCCTCCTGCGCCCCCAACACGGTCTCTGCTCCACTCTGGAACGCTTCCTGCATCTCTCTCATCCAAGCCATTCGCTCCGCCGCTGTCAGCGGTACCAGGGTCACTGCCATTGGTGCTTCCTCCAATCGTTGAGAATAGAAAAAATCCCGTGGACGTTTCGTCCACGGGATTGGTGCGCGAGGCGGGAGTCGAACCCGCACGCCCGTAAAGAGCACTGGCACCTGAAGCCAGCGAGTCTACCAATTC
>CAKTHW010000045.1 GCA_934565425.1 uncultured Oscillospiraceae bacterium | reverse complement strand
CCCCTCTTTTCAGCGGAGCTGAAAATTCACCCCTTCCTGCGCTTTAGAAGCACAGGGGAGTTTCGCTGACTGCGGTCAGCGACCAGGGGCCTTGCCCCTGGACCCTAGTCGCTTTTGTAAAAGCTCCGCAAAACTTAAACCGGCCTGCGGCGCTTGACCTCCGTTCCGTTACTACTTCAAACAAAAAACCCGGCAGACACAACCATGTCTGCCGGGTTCCGATTTACAACATTATGATTCCTAAGCGCAGTCGATCACAGGTACTGCTTCAGGGTCTCCACCTTAGTCAGGGCTTCCCAGGGCAGATCCAGGTCGGGACGGCCGAAGTGGCCATAAGCTGCGGTCTGCTCGTAGATGGGACGGCGCAGGTTCAGGTAGTCGATGATGGAAGCGGGACGCAGGTCGAAGACTTCGTCCACGATGCCAGCCAGCTTTTCGTCGGAGATTACGCCGGTGCCGTAGGTGTCGATGAGGACGGAGACGGGGCGTGCCACGCCGATGGCGTAGGCCAGCTCGATCTGGCACTTCTTGGCCAGGCCGGCGGCGACGATGTTCTTGGCCACGTGACGTGCCATGTAGGCTGCGCTGCGGTCCACCTTGGTGGGGTCCTTGCCGGAGAATGCGCCGCCGCCGTGGGCTGCGGCACCGCCGTAGGTATCGACGATGATCTTACGACCGGTCAGGCCGGAGTCGCCCACAGGGCCGCCGACCACGAAACGGCCGGTGGGGTTGACGAAGAAGCGAGTTTCCGGACGGATGAGTTCCTTGGGCAGGGTGGGACGGATGATCTGTTCCACGATGGCTTCCCGCAGGTCCTTGATGGCGATATCAGGGTCATGCTGGGTGGAGATGACGATGGTGGGGCACCAGGAAACGTTGCCGTTCTCGTCGTATTCCACGGTGACCTGGCTCTTGCCGTCGGGACGCATCCAAGGCATGGCACCGGATTTCCGTTCCTTGGCCATGGCCAGGGTCAGGTGGTGAGCCAGAGCGATGGGAGCGGGCATATACTCTTCGGTCTCGTCGCAGGCGTAGCCGAACATCATGCCCTGGTCACCGGCGCCGATCAGGTCAGCGGTGTCCACGTTGCTCTCTTTGTACTCGAAGGAGTTGTCCACGCCCATGGCGATGTCGGGAGACTGCTTGTCCAGGGTGGTCAGGACGGTGCAGCTGTTGGCGTCGAAGCCGTAGGCGGGGTTGTTGTAGCCGATGCGGTCGACGGTGCTGCGGACGATGGAGGGGATGTCCACCTTAGCGGTGGTGGTGATCTCACCCATGACCAGGACCATACCGGTGGTGGTAGCGGTCTCACAGGCGACACGTGCGTTGGGATCCTGCGCCAGGATGTTGTCCAGTACGGCGTCCGAGATCTGGTCGCACATCTTATCGGGATGCCCCTCCGTGACAGATTCAGATGTAAACAAATGCTTTCTCATGCTGCTTATCCTTTCTCTACTAACAAAATTTTGCAAGAGAAACAGCCTTCTAATAGAAAAAACGCGCTCCGAGGCGGAACGCGAAATGAGCTTTTCCTCATCTTTCGATATTTCACCGTCGGAATTGGCACCTTACGCAAAAAAACTGCACAGGTTGCCGGGCTTCATCGGGCCGATCCCTCCACCACTCTTGATAAGGCTGTTCTATTGTTATATTTATTATAGCAACATCCCCTTCAATGTCAAGTAAAATCTCTATGTCGTTCCTGTTAACACTGCCCGCTTTCGTCAAATTGCCCCTTGACAGACGGGCTGTGGTTTTGTATGATGTCGGTTAGTTAGTTTGTTTAACTACTGATTCGGAGGCGTGGAATGAAAGGCTTTGCGGCACAATTCAACCAGTTGTTTGGCGAGCTGTATGAGTGCGTGAAAAAAAGTGAACAGGAGACCCTGCCCGGTCATCAGAAGCTGCCCCTGAGCGCGGGAGAATTTCATCTGCTGGAGCAGATCGACCAGACGCCGGAGGGTGCGATCTCGGTCAGCGAGCTGGCAAAGCGGCTGCAAGTGGCCAAGCCCTCTGCCAGTGTGGCGGTGAACAAGCTGCTGCGGAAGGGTTTTGTGGAGAAAGCGCCCAGCGACTGCGACGGACGCTCCATTTTGGTCTCCCTGACCCATCAGGGCAAGCTGGCCTGCGCCTATCACAGCTACTGCCGCCGGCAGCATTTCGCCCAGCGTTCCCACGCCTACACGGAGGAGGAACAGGGCACCCTGCTGCGGTGCATGGAGACGCTGAAGCGCTTTTTGCAGGGCAATACGCCGGACGCCCAAGACCCGCCCGAATCCTGACCCCGTCCACCCCATCAACACCATATCATGGAGGATTTTTCAATGAGCATTTATGATCGCATCATCAAGCTGCTGGCAGAACACACTGGCAAAGACGCTTCCGAATTTACCCCGGAGACCACCTTTGAATCCCTGGGCATCGACTCTCTGGAGACTGTCGAAATGGTCATGGAGCTGGAGGAAGAACTGGGCGTAGAGCTGGAGCTGGAAGAAAAGGTCGCTACCATCGGCGAGCTGGTGAAGTTCGTGGAGAAGTGCGTGAGCTAACGCTCTTCGATAAAATGCAAGCATTTTAGTCCGGCATTCTGCTGGAACTCTGCGAGGCTATGACCTGTCAAAAAGCGGGTGCTTATCTGAAACGATGAGCACCCGCTTTTTTCTCGCATATTACCTTGACACGCATAGTAATATGTGTTATGTTGTACCCGAGGTGAAGCACATGGGCGCACAGACCATTCACAGTGACCTGATACGGGGTCACATTGACACGATGATCCTGCGCGTGCTGCTGGACGGGGACAGCTATGGGTATGAGATCATCAAGACCCTCTTCCTCCGCAGCAGCCAGCGCTACGAGCTAAATGAGCCGTCCCTGTACACCAGTCTCCGGCGGTTGGAGAAGCAGGGGTACATTGAGAGCTACTGGGGCAATGAGTCTCAGGGGGGACGGCGGAAGTATTATCACATGACGAATCCCGGCAGAGCCGCCTACCACACCGCCATTCAGGAGTGGGTGAAGGCGCGGGATTTGATCGATCTAATGCTGTTGGGAGGGACGGATGATGACTGATCTGGAATGTTTCGTGGAGGATTTATTTCACGCTTACCGGAACGCCCCTGGGGCTGGGGATTTGAAAGCGGAGATTTTGAGCAATATGCAGGCCAGGCAGGCGGACTTGATGTCCCAAGGCTACAGTGAGGCGGAAGCAGCCCAGCGAGCCATGGACAGCGCGCCGGACGTGGGGCTGCTGCTGAAGGGGCGGCGGCCGGTGTACTATGTGAAGCACTACCGTGCGGCCTGCGCCCAGAACGCCCTGCTGGCCAGCGTCCTCTTTTGGATCGCTTCCCTGCCCCTGATGTTCCTGACCTTCCCGGAGCTGAGCTATCTGGGGTTGGTGGCCACGTTGGTCACCGGCGTACTCTACTGGTACTGGCGTCGGCACGCAGATGACGAGACGGCACACCGGGATCATCGCCAGCTGCGGCACACGGCGCGGCTGCTGTGGGTCTGCTGGGGGGTGTTCTTCCTGGTGATGGCGGGGATGTGGTGTGCGGAGACTTTTGGCAGCAATCTGTGGTTTGGGCGGCCGCTGCGGGAGATGGGGCCTTATCAATTCGCCCTGAGGCTGGTCCCGCTCTATCAGCTGCTGCTGACCATTGTTTTGCCCATCACCTTCGGCACCTTCCCCAAGCTGTTGCTGCGGTATGAAAAGGGGGATTTTCATGAGTAAGAAGAACAAGGTCATCTTAGCGCTGCTGGCAGTGGCAGCGGTGCTCTTTTGCGTCCTGCAATTTGTCATCCTGCCCCCCAAGCTGGCCGCTCAGGACGCCTTCCACCAGAACCACGCCATCACCCACGACATCGCCCCCAGCCTGGCCTATCGGAGTCCGTACGTGGGAGACAACAGCAACACCGTCGCCCTGTTCCAGAGCCTGCCTCTGGGACAGCGGAAGCAGACCTATGAGATCGACTCGGACGCCTGCACGGTGACCATCTGCTATCAGGACGATGTGGAATCGGAGACCCGTCTGGCGGTGATGCAGGAGGACATGGTGTACACTGCTGTGGCCGCTATGGCTGCCATCGACAACCTGAACGGGGTCACCTATCAGTTCCCCGACGCCACCTACACCCTCACCCGGAAGCAGGTGGCGGGTGTGTTCGGACAGAACCTGGCTTCCCTGCTGGAGGAGACCACCTGGGAGAAGATGGTGGCGGGACCCCTGCGGAAGGATGGGTTTGCGCAACAATTTTTCGAGAAATGATAAGAAAACGGAGAGGTTTTAAAACCTCTCCGTTATTTACTGCTGTTCTTCTTTGACTTTCTGCTCGTACTGGGCCAACAGGCTGCCGGCGCAGGCTTTGAGCTGTTCGATGGCCTGGCTGAGACCGGCGCGGTCGCCGGAGGAGCGTTTGCCAGGCTTGCTCTTTTTGAACACGTGCTCCAGGTTGGCCAGGGCGTTCTGGATCTGTTTCCGCTCGCCCTTGTCCAATTCCTTGCCGCAGACGGTCAGGGCGTTTTTACAGCGCACGATCAATTCCTCTGCCTGGTTGCTCACCTCCTGGTACGCCTTGTACTCCTGATCCTGGGCGGCGTACTGGGCGGCGTCCGCCATAGCCTGCTGGATCTCGCTCTCAGACAGGTTGGAGCTGGAGGCGATGACGATCTCCTGGGCGCGTCCGGTGCCCAGGTCGCGGGCGGAGACTTTCAGGATGCCGTTGGCGTCCAGGTCGAAGGTGACTTCAATCTGGGGAACACCTCGCGGGGCGCGTTTGATGCCGGTGAGGCGGAATTTGCCGATGCTCTTGTTATCCCGCGCCATGGGGCGTTCGCCCTGCAATACGTGGATTTCCACCGAGGTCTGGAAGTTGGCCGCGGTGCTGAAAATCTGCGAATAGTGTACCGGCAGGGTGGCGTTGCGGTTGATGAGCCGGGTGGCCACGCCGCCTACCGTCTCGATGGACAGGGAGAGGGGGGTCACGTCCAGCAATAGGATTTCCTTGCCTGTGCCAGCGGACTGTCCTTCCACGGTGGCCAGGCCGCCGCCCAAGGTGGCACCCTGGATGGCTGCGCCCAAGGCCACGCACTCGTCCGGGTTGACCCCTTTGGAGGGCTGCATTTCGGTCAGTCGGCGGATGTGTTCCTGGACAGCCGGGATGCGGGTGGAGCCGCCCACCAGGAGCACCTTGCCCAGCTGGCTGCTGGTGATGCCGGCGTCATTGAGGGCGGTGCGGACGGGGATGGTGGTGCGCTCGATGAGGTCGCGGATGAGCCACTCGAAGGTGGTGCGGGTAACGGTCAGATCCATGTGGACGGGGTTGCCCCGGTGCTGGGTGATGAAGGGCAGGTTCACGTTGGCGCTGGAGGCGCTGGACAGTTCGATTTTGGCCTTCTCCGCCGCCTCCCGGACCCGCTGCACCGCCACCGGATCTTTGGCCAGGTTGATGCGGGTCTGCTGCTTGAACTGGCTGATGAGGTGGTTGGTCAGGCGGGTGTCAAAGTCGTCGCCGCCCAAGTGGTTGTCGCCGCAGGTGGAGAGGACTTCGATGACGCCGTCACCGATCTCGATGATGGACACGTCAAAGGTGCCGCCGCCCAGGTCGTAGACCATAATTTTTTGGGGCGCGCCGTGGTCCAGGCCGTACGCCAGAGCCGCTGAGGTGGGCTCGTTGATGATACGGCAGACGTTCAGGCCGGCGATGCGTCCGGCGTCCTTGGTGGCCTGGCGCTGGGAGTCGTTGAAGTAGGCGGGGACGGTGATGACGGCGTCGGCGACCGGCTCGCCCAGGTAGGCTTCCGCGTCGGTCTTGAGCTTTTGGAGGATCATGGCGCTGATCTCCTGAGGGGTGCGCTTGCGCCCGGCGATGTCCACCCGGTAATCGGTGCCCATCTGCCGCTTGATGGAGGCGATGGTGCCGCCGGCGTTGGTGACTGCCTGACGGCGGGCCAGTTCCCCCACCAGGCGTTCGCCGTCCTTGGTAAAGGCCACCACAGACGGAGTCGTTCGACCGCCCTCCGCGTTTGGGATGATGACGGGCTTGCCGCCCTCCATCACAGCGACACAACTGTTGGTCGTGCCTAGATCGATACCGATGATACGCCTCATCTGCATTGGCCTCCTATCATTTGGATTACGAATGTTAATATAGCATAGTTTTTTCGGAAAGTTGTAAATAAATTTGTAATTTTGCTGTTTCCCTACCTTAATAGACATTTAATTGACTGTTGTACCAAAATGATATATAATGAATTATTCTGTAACCACAGCGGAATGGATTCCAAACGCATTTTTTCCACAGAAATAAAGGTGGTATTTAATATGAAATATGATTATCTCGTGGTAGGGGCTGGCTTCTTCGGCGCCGTCTTCGCCTATGAGGCCAAGCGCCAGGGAAAGCGTTGTCTTGTGGTGGACAAGCGCGCCCACATCGGCGGCAACTGCTACACAGAAAAGGTGGAGGGCATCGACGTCCACAAGTACGGCGCGCACATCTTCCACACGTCCGACGAGGCCATCTGGCGCTACGTCAACCAGTTCGCCTCCTTCAACAACTTCGTCAACTCCCCCGTGGCCAACTATCACGGCGAGATCTACAACCTGCCCTTCAACATGAACACCTTCAGCAAGCTCTGGGGCATCGCCACCCCCGCGGAAGCCAAGGCCAAGATCGAGGCTCAGCGCGGCAACGCCCCCGCCGAGCCGGCCAACCTGGAGGAGCAGGCCATCTCCCTGGTGGGACAGGACATCTACGAGAAGCTGGTGAAAGGTTATACGGAAAAGCAGTGGGGTCGTCCCTGCGACCAGCTCCCCGCCTTCATCATCAAGCGTCTGCCCGTCCGGTTCACTTATGACAACAACTATTTCAACGACCGCTACCAGGGCATCCCCGAGGGTGGGTACACCGCCATCTTCGAGAAGCTGCTGGAGGGCATCGATCTGCGGCTCAACTGCGACTATCTGGCCGAGAAGGACACCTTGCGTCCCTTGGCGGAGCGGATGATCTACACCGGCCCCATCGACCAGTACTTCGATTACTGCTATGGCCCCCTCCAATTCCGCAGCCTGCGGTTTGAGACGGAGGTGCTGGACACGGACAACTATCAGGGGAACGCCGTGGTCAACTACACCGACGCGGAGACCCCCTTTACCCGCATCATCGAGCATAAACATTTTGCATTCGGCACCCAGCCCAAGACTGTGGTCACCCGGGAGTATCCGGCGGACTGGCAGGTGGGCGGAGAGCCTTACTATACGGTGAACGACGAAGCCAACAGCGCCTTGTATCAGAAATACGCCGCTCTGGCTGCCCAGGATGACACGGTCATCTTCGGCGGACGGCTGGGCGAGTACCAGTACTATGACATGGACAAGGTCATCGCCTCCGCTTTGGCGTGCGCCCGGCGGGAACTGGCTTAAAACCGGTCTCCGTTTGAAGTACAAGCAGCAAATAGAAGGAGGTTATACTCCATGAGCGGTAAACGATTAAAAACCAAAGAACAGATCAACGCCGAACGCCGCCGGGCGGCCGCTGCCCAGGCAGCTCGCGCCTCCCAGGGACGGCGGACGGTGGAACCTCAACCCCAACAGCCTCGCACCCGTCGGCCGGAAGAGCGTCGCCGGCCGGAGGAACGGCCCCAGCCCACTTCTAACCGGAGGCGGCGTCCGGAGGACGTCCCCCAGCGTCGGGAGCGCTCCGCCTCCCGTCCGCCCCGTCCCACCAATGACGGCTATGGCGGCAGCGGCGGCAACGGCGGCAATCGCCCCCCGGTGAACGGTGACCCCAATGCACCGCGGCGCAGGAAGCGTCGGAAGCGGAAGAAGTCCCGCGCCCTGCGGGTGCTGCTCATCGTACTGGTCATCCTGGTGGTGCTGGGCGGTGCGCTGGCCGCCTTTGGCGGGTTTGAACTGAGCAAGATCAACCGGTTGGGCGCTTCCATCTTCACCAAGGAAGACTTCGACCAGGACGCCTCTGGTGAGGACACCATCAAAGCGGTGGACTGGGGCAAGGCCCACGTGGCCACCAAGGTGGATGGCGTGGTGAACATCCTGCTGGTGGGTCAGGACACCCGTGGAGAGCAGCGGCAGCGTTCGGACTCCATGATCATCCTGAGCATCAACAAGAACACCAAGCAGATGACCATGGTGTCGATCATGCGTGACCTGTACGTACAGATCCCCGGCTACAGTGACAACCGCATCAACTCCGCTTACGCCTTCGGCGGCTTTGAGCTGCTGGACGCCACCATTGAGCAGAATTTCGGCGTGGTCATCGACTACAATGTGGAAGTGAACTTCAACGGGTTCAAGGACATTGTGGATAAGGTGGGCGGCATCGACGTGGATCTGACCAAAGAAGAAGTGGAGTACATGAACAGCGAGAAATTCGCCCACACCATGAACTACAAACGGAAGCAGGACTTCAAGGTGGGCACCAACCACCTGGACGGCGCACAGGCACTCTGTTACGCCCGCATCCGCCGGGTGGGCGACGACTTCGCCCGGACCCAGCGTCAGCGTACCATCATCCAGACCGTGTACAAGAAGGCCAAGGAGGAGAGCTGGACCAAGCTGCTGGGCATCTACGAGAGCGTGGCGGACGACCTGACCACCGACATGGATCCCCTCCAGCTGGTGAGCATCGCCTTCTCCGGCTATGACATGGGGCTGGACTCCATCAACAGCTACCGCGTCCCCTCTGACGGTTCCTACCGGAACGAGACCATCAACCGGATGATGGTGCTGGTCCCCAAGGACTGGAACGCCACCCGGAACGAGGTGAAGGAGTACCTGTACGGTACCCAGGCGGATGCCACCGTCACCCAATAAACCAAAAGAACCACCTGGAGATCCAGGTGGTTCTTTTTTTCTCTCTTCTCACGGAATGAGGATCATCTTGCCGGGCACGCCGGACTTGATCTTGTTGAGGGCTTCTTCAAAGTCAGAGAGCGGGTACACGCCGCCGATGGCGGGCTCCAGGGAGAAGCCGGGGGTCTGGATGATCTGCATACAATCCTCCCAGGTCTCAAACATGCGCCGTCCGGAGATACCGGTGTAGGTGACCTCCCGGTAGATGATGTCCTCCGTCAGGTTGATGGGGATCTCGCCGTCGGGCAGCCCCACGGAAACCATGATGCCAGCCTTTCTCAGGGCACGGATGCCGTCTACGATGGCCTTCCCGTTGCCGGTGATGTCGATGGCCGCGTCTGCGCCGCTGCCATCGGTGGCCTGACGCACCGCATCAATCACGGACTCTTTGCCGCTGTTGATGATGATGTCCGCCCCCATGACCTTGGCCAGCTCCAGCTTTTCATCAAACATATCACAGGCGATGATCTGCTTCGCCCCGTGAACCTTGCACGCGCCGATGGCCATCAGGCCGATGGGGCCGCAGCCACTGACCAGGACGGTCTTCCCCTTCACCTGCGCCTTCTCCACACCGTGGACGCCGGCGCCCATGGCTTCCAGCATCGCGCCCTGCTCGTAGGAGAGGGCGTCATCCAGGCGGACGATGCAGGATTTGGGGACTACGGCGTATTCGGCAAAGGCACCAGGGTCGGTGACGCCAAAGACGTGCATATTTTCACAGATATGAGGGTTCCCGATCCGACACTGTAAGCAGTGCCCGCAGGGAACGTGGGTCTCCACCGCGATGCGGTCCCCGATCTGGTAGCCGGACACGTTCTTGCCCATCTCTACGATCTCACCGGCGGTCTCGTGTCCGAACACCATGGGGAGGTCCTTCATCCGGGTGGCTGCGTATTCATTCCAGTTGTAGATGTGCAAGTCGGTGCCGCAGATCGCTGTGGCGTGGACCTTCATCAATACATCGTCATCCCCGATCTGCGGGATGGGAATATCGGTCCGATACTCTGCCCCAACAGCGGGACGCATCTTGCAAATGCCTTTCATGGTGCCTGTCATGTTAAAATTCCCCTTTACTTTGATGCTTTTGTGTTTGTCGGCCGATCTGTTGTCTGCATTATAGGGAATCTCCGGCAGGATTGCAAATTAACTCATTTTATAGCACGATTAAAAAAACTTTTGGCACATTTCCCATTTTTCCTGACCCAGCGCATATTTTTTGACGTTTCTGACAAAACGCCTCCCGTCCAGTTGAATTCTCTTGCGCATTATGCTATCATTTATCCGCTTATAAAAAAGATTTATAGCCAACGAGGGCAGAAAGGAGTCCGACTATGTTGGATCTGAAGCGGTTGACCTATCTGACCGCACTTTATCGTCACCGCAGCTACACCAAAGCCAGCGAGGAGCTGTTTGTCACCCAGCCGGCCATCTCTCTTGCGGTCAAGGCACTGGAACAGCAGACGGGCATCCAGCTGCTGGATCGTCAGGCCAATGGCGTGGTGTTCACGCCGGAGGGGGAGCAATATGTCCTCCACGCCCAGCACATTTTGCAGGAGTGCGAAAAAACCGAGACCATCTTGCAAGAGCTCTCCACCCAGTGGCAGCAGACGCTGCATCTGGGCATCTCCCCCACCCTGGGCATGAATCTACAGCGGTATATCTGCTCGCCGGAATTCCGCCAGCGGTTCCCGCTGATGCGCCTGAGCGTGGAGGAAGACTCCATGAACGTGCAGATTGAAAAGATACGCCGGGGCACCCTCCAGCTCTCCTTCAACTCCCTGCCCCAACAGGACGCCTTTGACGACCTGGTGCAGCTGCCCATCTCGTCGGCGTCGGTGGAGTGCGTCATGCGGCCGGATCATCCCCTGGCCAACAAGGCGGAGATCACGCTGGCGGATCTGAACAATGTGGAGATCTCCTCCCTGGGCAAAAGCTCCAAAGTCTACTTTCTGATCATGAAGGCCTTTGAGGAGGCCGGCGTCACGCCCCAGATCCACTCCTTCCACGAGCAGATCCTCTGTATGCTCAACACGGTCATTCTGGGGAATTTCGTGGGCTTCGTCTGCGTCTCCGGCAGCTACATCCGAGAGCAGCTGCGCAGGCTGGGTCTGGTCCTGCGGAAATTTGACCCGGAGATCATCATCCCACAGGGCTTCCTCTACTCCAAAAAGTACGCCCTCCCCCAGGCCGCCTATGAGCTTATCGAGATCACCAAGACCCTGGAAGGGGAGTCCGCCCCCCTGTGAACCACAGCGCTCTGCGCTCAGTCAAATCGAAAGCCCCCTCCGGCACAGGACCGGAGAGGGCTTTCTCTGTAGGGGGGTTGCAATGCGTGTAATCGTGTTGTCTTACTTTGCTACCAGCGCGTCAGCCAGGGCTTCCATAGCGGTCAGGTTGCCCTCCTTCAGGGCGGAGCGGATGGTGACCATGGGATCGACGATCTTGATGTCCTTCAGCGTTTCCATGGCTTCCTTGACCTTCTTGCCGGCTACAGGCCCCCAGGAGCCGTTCTGGATGATGCCCACGGTGCGCTTCTGGTAGTTCTTCAGCTTCAGGTGATAGACAAAGTCCTCCACCACGGGGAAGACGCCGGCGTCATAGGTGACG
>CAKTHW010000044.1 GCA_934565425.1 uncultured Oscillospiraceae bacterium | reverse complement strand
ATCGTGGACCGCCTGCTCCGTGAGTTCAAGGTGGAGGCCAACGTGGGCGCACCCCAGGTCGCGTACAAGGAAACCATCCGGAAACAGGTCAGCCAGGATACCAAATACGCCCGCCAGTCCGGCGGTAAGGGTCAGTACGGCCATGTCAAGATCACCATCGAACCCAACGAGTCCGGCAAGGGCTACGAGTTCACCAACTCCATCGTGGGCGGTTCCATTCCCAAGGAATATATCCCCGCCGTGGACGCTGGTATCCAGGGTGCGATGCAGGCAGGCGTGCTGGCAGGCTATCCCGTCGTTGACGTGAAAGTCAACCTCTATGACGGTTCCTACCACGAAGTGGACTCTTCGGAGATGGCCTTCAAGATCGCAGGCTCCATGGCTTTCAAGGAAGCCATGCGCAAGGCAGACCCTGTCCTGCAGGAGCCCATCATGAAAGTCTCCGTCATCGTCCCCGACGACTACATGGGCGACGTCATCGGCGACCTCAACAGCCGCCGCGGACAGGTCCAGGGTATGGAACCCCGCAACGGCGCCACCCAGATTGACGCGTTTGTTCCGCTCAGCGCCATGTTCGGCTACGCCACCGACCTCCGGTCCCGTACCCAGGGCCGCGGCCAGTACACCATGGAGCCCAGCCACTATGAAGAGATCCCCAAGTCTCTGGCTGAAAAAATCATCGCCAGCCGCGGCGGAAATCACTGATTTTTCGCAAAGAGCTGAAATTGCTATTGCAATTCCTGGTTCAATAGGATACAATGGCAAATAGAGAACTTTTTATTATCATTCTAAACGTACTGTTTGATTTCTACATTTTAGGAGGAAATTATTATGGCAAAGCAAAAGTTTGACCGTAGCAAACCCCATGTAAATATCGGCACCATCGGTCACGTCGACCACGGCAAGACCACCCTGACTGCTGCTATCACCAAGTACCTGGCTTTCTCCGGCAAGGCTTCTTACACTGATTACGCTTCCATCGATAAGGCTCCTGAAGAAAAGGAACGTGGTATCACCATCAACACCGCTCACGTCGAGTACGAGACCGAAAAGCGTCACTATGCTCACGTTGACTGCCCGGGCCATGCTGACTATATCAAGAACATGATCACCGGCGCTGCTCAGATGGACGGTGCTATCCTGGTCATCGCTGCTACCGACGGTGTTATGGCTCAGACCCGTGAACATCTGCTGCTGGCTCGCCAGGTTGGCGTTCCTTATATCGTTGTTTTCCTGAACAAGTGCGACCAGGTCGACGACGAAGAACTGCTGGAACTGGTTGAAATGGAAGTTCGCGAAACCCTGGACTTCTATGAATTCCCCGGCGACGACACCCCCATCATCAAGGGCTCCGCTCTGAACGCTCTGATCTCCGAATCCACCGATCCTAACGCTCCTGAGTATGCTTGCATCAAGGAACTGATGGACGCTGTTGACAACTACATTCCCACTCCCGACCGTAAGGCCGATATGCCCTTCCTGATGCCCGTCGAAGACGTCTTCACCATCACCGGCCGTGGCACCGTGGCAACTGGTAGAGTGGAACGTGGTACCATCAAGCTGAGCGAACCGGTCGACATCGTCGGTCTGGAAGAAGAAAAGAAGTCCTCCGTCGTTACCGGTCTGGAAATGTTCCGCAAGCTGCTGGACTTCGCTGAAGCTGGCGACAACGTTGGCGTTCTGCTGCGTGGTATTGCTCGTACCGACATCGAACGTGGTCAGGTCCTGTGCAAGCCCGGTTCCATCCATCCTCACACCAAGTTCAAGGGTCAGGTCTACGTTCTGAAGAAGGACGAAGGCGGCCGTCACACCCCCTTCTTCAACAACTATCGTCCTCAGTTCTATTTCCGTACCACTGACGTTACCGGCATCATCACCCTGCCCGAAGGCACTGAAATGTGCATGCCCGGCGATAACGTCGACATGGACGTTGAGCTGATCACCCCCATCGCAATCGAAAAGGGCCTGCGTTTCGCTATCCGTGAAGGCGGCCGTACCGTCGGTTCCGGTGTTGTCATCGACATCAACGAATAATCTTTTCGATTGACGCACGCGAGTGTGTTTGTCCCAAACTTTCAAAAGAGACCGGTTCGCCGGTCTCTTTTTTCAATCCCACCTTAAAAATGATGCTTAATCCTATCACTTTATAAGGTCTCACAGAGTTCCGTCATTTAAGATGGCGGAATAAAATGAAATCTGAAAAAAGTGGCGGCATGTACGTCACTTTTTTCTCTTCTCAGACTGGTAAGTGTGCGAGCGTAGCGAGTGCATGCACCAGGCTGCGACCTTCACGGAAATGCTTGCATTTTCGTGAAAATATACTGGTTTACTGGGTTATTAACCCGGATTGGTTGACAAAACAACTACCAATGGTATAGTATAGTACATATTGCCCCGCCCGCGCGCGACCAAGGCCGACGGGGTTGGAAATGAGGGATGTAACCATGCCTTCCCAGATGGAAACGAAGGTTAAAAAAGTAGTGCAGCAGCTGTTGACCGGCGCGGAAGCCATGCAGCAGAGCAGTGAGGGGACCGTCCACCTGCAGCCGGACAAGAGCGCCATCATCACCATCATCGAGCAGCTCCAGACCGTGCTGTTCCCGGACTACTTTATCAAGAAAAAAGTGAGCCATTACGCCACAGAATACTATATCGGCTCCGTTTTGGACGAGATTTATACCAGCCTGACCCGCCAGATCACCCTGGCGCTCCTTCAGGGCGACGAGTACCGCCACGCGGATAAAGCCACCCGGAAGGCCAAGGCGGAGGCCATCACCAGCCAGTTCATCGAGACCCTGCCCCGCATCCAGTCCTACCTGGCCATGGACGTGGAAGCCACCTTCGTGGGCGACCCGGCAGCGTTCAACACGGATGAAATTATTTTCTCCTACCCCGGCCTCTACGCCATCATGGTCAATCGCCTGGCACACGAGCTGCACCTGCTGAAGGTGCCCCTCATCCCGCGCATCATGACCGAGCACGCCCACAGCCTCACCGGCATCGACATCCACCCCGGCGCCACCATCGGCAAGCACTTCTTCATCGACCACGGCACCGGCATCGTCATCGGTGAGACCACCGAGATCGGCGAGTGGGTCAAGATCTACCAGGGCGTCACCTTGGGCGGCCTGTCCACCCGTGCCGGTCAGGGCCTGCGCAACCATAAGCGTCACCCCACCATCGAGGATCGGGTCACCATCTATTCCGGCGCCTCCATCCTGGGCGGCGAGACCCGCATCGGCGAAGGCTCCATCATCGGCGGCAACGCCTTCGTCACCCGTTCCGTCCCGCCCCACACCCGGGTCAGCATCCGGGACCCGGATTTGGAGTTCCACCGGGACAAGACGGACACCATGGACGAAAACGACCAGAGCAAATATTGGAATCCGGCTCAGACGGACGAGAGTTGAGCGGATTTGGAACGAAAAGGGTCTGATACGACATCAGACCCTTTTCTTCGCCCTCCCACGTTGACCATTCTGGCAAAAGAGGGTAAAATAGCAGTCGAGTATTATAATAGACGCAGGAGAGCAAGTATGTTAAATCAGACACAACAAGCACAGTTTTGCAAGATGCGACGCCAGGTCATCGCCCGGAACTATAAAAACCTCAACCAGCAGCAGCGCCTGGGCGCCCTCACCACCGAAGGCCCCCTGTTGCTCCTGGCGGGCGCAGGCAGTGGCAAGACCACCGTGCTGATCCACCGCATCGCCAACCTCATCCGCTTCGGCCGGGGCAGCGACCCCAGCTGTATGGAGGTACCCGATTGGGTAACGCCGGAGGACGTGGAGTTCCTGACCCGCTACCTGGGCTATCCGGAGAAGGACATGGCCCAGCGGGCGGAGATGCTCTGTAAGGTCCACCCGGCCGCGCCTTGGTCCATCTTGGCCATCACCTTCACCAACAAGGCGGCAGGGGAGCTGAAGGAGCGTCTGGAACGGATGCTGGGGCCGGAGGGCCAGGATGTGTGGGCGGCCACCTTCCACTCCGCCTGCGTGCGCATCCTGCGGCGGGACATCCATCGCCTGGGCTTCTCCAACTCCTTCACCATCTACGACGTGGACGACACCCAGCGGGTGGTCAAGGAGATCTTGAAGCAGATGAACCTGGACGAGAAGGCGTATCCGCCCCGCAACGTCCTGGGCTATATTTCCCGGGCAAAGGACAAGATGTTCCTGGCGCGGGACTACCTGAAGGGCGCGGAGCAGTCCGGTGACTTCCGGCAGATTCAGATCGCCAAGATTTATCAGGAGTACGAGCACCGCCTGTGGGAGGCGGACGCCCTGGACTTCGACGACCTCATCCTACATACCGTCCGCCTGCTGTTGGAAGACCAGGAGGCACGGGAGTATTGGCAGAACAAGTTCCGTTACGTCCTCATCGACGAATACCAGGACACCAACCACCTCCAGTACCTCCTGGCGTCCACCCTGGCGGGGAAGTGGAAGAACATCTGCGTGGTGGGCGACGACGACCAGTCCATCTATCGGTTCCGCGGAGCAACCATCGAAAATATCCTCTCCTTCGAGCAGCAGTACAAGGGCGCACGGGTCATCCGGCTGGAGCAGAACTACCGCTCCACCAAGAACATCCTGGACGCCGCCAATGCCGTCATCCAGAACAACAAGGGGCGCAAGGGCAAGGAGCTGTGGACGGAGAAGGGGGCAGGAGATAAGATCCGCCTGTATGTGGCCATGAACGAATCGGACGAGGCCCAGTATGTGGCCGCTCAGGTCATCGCTGGCATTCAGCAGGGGCGGCAGTGGAAGGACAACGCGGTGCTGTACCGGATGAACGCCCAGTCCAACGCTGTCGAATACGCCTTCAAGCGCAACGGCATCCCCTACCGCATCATCGGCGGCACCCGGTTCTTCGACCGGGCGGAGGTCAAGGACATGCTGGCCTACCTGTGCGTGGTCAACAACCCGGCCGACGACCTGCGCCTGCGGCGCATCATCAACAAGCCCACCCGGGGCATCGGCGCCCGTACCATCGACATCGCCGCCACCATCGCCGCCAACGAGGGGTGTTCTATGTATGAGGTCATCAGTCGGGCGAGGGCGTATCCGGAATTACAGCGGAGCGCTGGGAAATTAGACCAGTTCCTCACCCTCATCCAGACCCTCCAGCAGAAGGCGTCCACCATGGAGCTGACCGATTTCTACGAGGAAGCCCTCCAAGATACCGGCTACATCGCCGCCCTCCAGGCCAAGAACACCGTAGAAAACCGCACCCGCATCGAGAACGCCCAGGAGCTGCGCTCCTCCATTCAAAGCTACCTGGAGGGGGCGGAGGAGCCGTCCCTGAACGGGTTCCTGGACGAGGTGGCGCTGTACACCAACCTGGACAACGCGGACAACAACGAGAATTGCGTGGTCATGATGACCATGCACGCGGCCAAGGGCTTGGAGTTCCCTCGGGTGTTCATTGTGGGCATGGAAGAGGGCATCTTCCCCGGCACCCGTTCCATCGGCGAGCCGGAGGAGATGGAGGAGGAGCGCCGCCTGTGCTACGTGGCACTGACCCGTGCGGAGGAACAGCTCTACCTGACCTGCGCCAACCAGCGGATGCTCTTCGGCCGCACCACCAGCAACCTGCCCTCCCGGTTTACGGACGAAATTCCCGAACGCTGCCTCATCCAGAGCGGCAGACGGCGGACGGAAGAGGAGCGGGAGTACGGCGGCCAGTGGGGGAATGTCCGGCAGGAACGCCAGCACCAGGAGCGGCAGGACTACTATGCCCAGCGCCGGGAGGAACGCCGCAACTTCGGCGGTAGCCACTCCATCCCCATCACCCCCGGCGGCAACCGCTCCGGCAAACCCCTGGGCGGCGGCATCAGCATCGGCGGCCGCAGCATCCAGTCCAACGCCAAACGCCCCGCCGCCAGACCGGCAGCCCAAGCCACCGCACCCACCGGCGTCCAGTTCCACAAGGGCGACCTGGTGGAGCACACCGCCTTCGGCCGGGGCATGATCGTCTCCCTGAAGCCCATGGGTGGTGATGCCCTCTTAGAGGTAGCCTTTGACTCGGTGGGGACGAAGAAATTGATGCTCAAGGCAGCATCCCAACATATGAAGAAGGCTTGAACGAGCTGAGAAAGGAGTACATACCATGGAATACAAGCGATTTGACAACACCATCTTTGCACGCATCGACAAAGGGGAGGAGATCCTGGAACAGCTGAAAGAGATCGCCCTCCAGGAGCACATCAAGCTGGCCAGCGTCAGCGCCTTGGGCGCTATCAACGATTTCACGGTGGGCGTGTTCAAGACGGCGGAGAAGAAATATTACGCCAACGAGTTCCAGGGATACTATGAGATCACCTCTCTGACCGGCACCATCACCACCATGAACGGGGAATACTACGCCCACCTCCATATGAGCGCCGGCAACGAGAAGGGCGAGGTGTTCGGCGGTCACCTGAACCGCGCCATCGTCAGCGCCACCTGCGAGATGGTCATCACGGTCATCGACGGGACCGTGGAGCGCCGGTTCGACGAGGAAGTGGGGCTGAATCTGTTCCAGTTTTGAGTGGACGGCGCAGCAGAAGCTGAGGAAGAGCAGCAAGCATAGGAAGAAGGTGTGAGCGATGCAGATAAAACGGTGGGAGACCCTGGAGGGGTTCAACGCAGTGGTTGCCTATGTTGCAGCGAAGGACGAGTTCCATGACTTCCGATTGGGAAACATCGAGTGGAGGGGCGAGCAGCTGTGGATCGCGATCGAGGGAGACGCCCGTGTCTGGTTTTTCACATTCACCGGCGTTTCTGAACTGGAATTTGATATGGACTGTGTCTTGCCCGCCTACGTCACTGAAATGGGAATCAAAGGCCACCATGTCCTATTGGACTTGAACAACGGCTGGTTTTCTTTCCGAGCGCGGGAAGTGACCTTGAAGATTCCCAGGAGGGAGGAGAAACAAGATGAGTGATCGAGCATTGGTCGTCATCGACCTGCAAAATGACATTACGAAGAATTACAAGGAGATCATCGAAACCGTCAATGAAGCCATCGACTGGGCGCAGGCGCAGGGAATGACGGTGGTGTACATCCAGCACAACAATCTGTCCGCCAAGACCAGGACCTTCAAGCCGGGGACGCGCGGCGCGGAGCTGGTGCCGGAGCTGAAGGTCGTCTCCGAGCATATCTTCACCAAGAGCAAGAGCAATGCCCTGACCAGCGAGGACTTTGCCTCCTTTGTCCAGGCGCAGGGGCTGACCGAGTTCTTCGTCGTGGGCGCGGACGCCACTGCCTGCGTCAAATCCACCTGCTACAACATGGCGAAAAAGGGCTATACCGTCCATGTGTTCTCCGACGGTATCACCAGCTATGACAAGAAAAAGCTGCCGGAGATGCTGGCGTATTATGAGAGCAAGGGCTGCACGGTGGAGCAGTTCCGGGACAGAGTATGATAAGGAGGCAATCACCATGGCCAAAAAAGAAGACCGATTTGAAGTGGTATTTCAGGACGGCTCCCAGCTCAAAGACGCTGGTGTCCGTCAGATCTTGGTAGACAAAGAGACCGGCGTCCATTACCTGGTGTGGAAAGCGGGCTATGCGGGTGGCATCACTCCGCTGCTGGACTCCGACGGGAATGTGGTCATCACGAAATGAAAACAGGATTGGTACTGGAAGGCGGCGGTATGCGCGGGCTGTTCAGTGCGGGTGTGATGGACGTGATGATGGAAACCGGTATCCGGTTTGACGGCATCATCGGCGTCTCCGCAGGGGCGGCCTTCGGCGTCAATTACAAGTCGGGGCAGAGGGGGCGTGCGCTCCGTTACAACGTGGACTACTGCCAGGACAAGCGCTATTGCGGGATGGGCTCCCTTCTGAAGACGGGGAACCTGTTCAACACGGAGTTCTGTTACGACGAAATACCGCTGAAGCTGGATGTGTTCGATTTTGACGCCTTTGAGCGGGACCCGACCGCGTTTTATATCACCTGCACGGACGTGGAGAGCGGGAAGCCGGTCTACCACGAATACCGCGGGCGAGCAGATCACGGGTTTGATTGGGTCCGGGCGTCAGCCTCCCTTCCTGTGGTGTCGCAGATGGTGGAGATCGACGGGCTGAAGCTGCTGGACGGCGGGATCGCGGATTCCATCCCCGTGGCCTATTTTGAGCGCATCGGTTACACCAAAAATGTGGTCATCCTGACCCAGCCCCAAGGCTATCGGAAGGAGAAAAACCAGCTGCTGCCGCTGATACGGGTGAAGTATCGGCACTACCCCAATCTTGTCAAAGCCCTGGAAATGCGGCACCTGATGTACAATGCCGAGCTGGCGCTGATTCAGGAGCAGGAAAAGCAGGGGAATCTCTTCGTCATCCGCCCCCATTTGCCCCTGGAAGTCAAGCGGATGGAAAAAGACCCCGCGAGGCTGAGAACCTGTTACGAGATGGGCAGACATGCGGCAAAAACAGCACGGGAGCAGCTCCTGGCGTTTCTGAAAAAGGGATAGGCTGCATAGAAAAAAGCATCCGTATCGCGTTGGATACGGATGCTTTTCTATACGATGAGAGGAAGTTACGCGCCCTTCTTCGCTTCCAGCTTCTTGGCTCGGTTGATGGCGGACAGGACGCCCTTGATGGAGGCCATGGAGATGTTGTGATCCATGCCCACGCCGAAGACGTCGGTGCCGTCGGGGAGCTGGAGGTGGATGTAAGCCACAGCCTGGGAGTCAGAGCCGGTGTTGATGGCGTGTTCCATGTAGTCCACGAAGGTGTAGCGGTCCAGATCCTGCCCATGGACGGCGTTGAAGAAGGCGTCGATGGGGCCGTTGCCCTGGCCGGAGATGGGGATGGTGCGCTTGCCCTCGCAGCAGAGGGTGCCGGAGAAGGAGACAGCGGAGGTGTCGTCCTGGTGGATTTCCTGGAAGTTCCGGTTGATGAGGCGATAGGGGTCGTTGACCTGGAGATATTCCTTCTTGAACAGCTCCAGAATGGCCTCCGGCTTCAGTTCGTGACCGATGCGGTCGGTCTCCGCCTGAACGATGTCACTGAACTCCGGATGCATGGCCTTGGGCAGCTCGAAGCCGAAGTTGTGGGCCATGATGAACGCCGTGCCGCCCTTGCCGGACTGGCTGTTGATGCGGATGATCGGCTCGTAGTCACGCCCCACGTCTGCCGGGTCGATGGGCAGGTAGGGCACCTCCCACTTATTGCTGTGGGACTCTTCCATGTACTGCATACCCTTGTTGATGGCGTCCTGATGGCTGCCGGAGAAGGCGGTGAACACCAGCTCACCTACATAGGGCTGACGCTCGCCGATCTGCATCTTGGTGACCTTTTCGTAGACCTTGCGGATCTCGTTCAGGTGAGAGAAGTCCAGTTCCGGGTCGATGCCCTGGGTGTACATATTCATGGCCACCGTGACCATATCCAGGTTGCCGGTGCGCTCGCCGTTGCCGAACAGGGTGGCTTCAATGCGGTCGGCGCCAGCCAGCAGACCCATCTCAGCAGTGGCGACACCGGTGCCACGGTCGTTGTGGGGGTGGAGGGAGATGATGGCACGCTCCCGACCGGGCAGGTTGCGGATGAAGTATTCCAACTCGTCGGCGAACTGATTGGGCATGCAGTTTTCGACGGTGGTGGGCAGGTTCAGGATGACCTTGTGATCCTCGTCCGCGTGGAGAGCGGTCATGACGGCGTCGCAGATCTGGTCAGCGGCGTCCATCTCGGTGCCCATGAAGGACTCAGGAGAGTATTCATAGCGGATGTCTGCGCCGGCGGCGATCATGGGCTGGCTCATCTCGTAGATCATTGTGGCGGCATCGGTGGCGATCTTCTGGACGCCGGCCACGTCGGTGTGGAAGACCACTTTGCGCTGCAGGGTGGAGGTGGAGTTGTAGAAGTGGAAGATGACGTGCTTGCAGCCCTCGATGGCCTCAAACGTGCGGCGGATGAGGTGGGGACGTGCCTGGACCAGCACCTGGATGGTCACGTCATCGGGGATGTGGTTGTCCTCGATGAGGGTGCGGAGGAAGTGATATTCGGTCTCGGAAGCGGAGGGGAAGCCCACCTCAATTTCCTTCACCCCAATGTCCACCAGGGTGTGGAACAGCAGCAGCTTTTCTTCCACGTTCATGGGGTCCACCAGCGCTTGGTTGCCGTCCCGCAGGTCAACGGAGCACCAGACGGGGGCTTTGGTGATGGTGTTGTCCGGCCAGGTGCGGTTCTGGATGGGCTGGGGGACAAAGGGGATATACTTCTCGAAACCTTTCATGATAAATTTCCTCCTAGATCGTTTTGCGTTGAGATTGGATTGTGCTGGCGGGGGAAAGAGACGAAAAAAGAAGCCCCTGACCGAACGACGTGTTCAGTCAGGGGCGAAATGTTGCATTCATTCGCGGTACCACCCTGATGCTCCCTGTAAATTGCTCCACAAGGACTCTGCGGCCTCCAGCAAGGCCCGGACGGGTAACGGCGTCAGCCGGATGCCCCTAGTGACGGCAAGCGCGTTCAGGACATCAACTCTGGGAACAGTCATCCACCCGCACCTTCCGATCGGCTCACAGCATCCGCCGACTCTCTGCACAAAAGAAACGGGTCTTTTTTCCCTTCCTCGTCTTTGACGATGATAGACAGGTTGTGATTGATAATCTACCACATCCAACGGCGGTTGTCAAGGGGAAATTTCTCCGGAGGCGGGAAAAAAGAAGGAAAAACACGAAAATTTCTCTTGACATTTGGGTGATGGTGCGGTAAAATAATTCTTGCTTGTATGGGTGATCGCTTTGGAGAGGTGTCCGAGCGGTTTAAGGAGCCAGTCTTGAAAACTGGTGACTCAGTCATGGGCCATGGGTTCGAATCCCATCCTCTCCGCCATACAACCTTAAAACAGAATGGAGATCATCAATTCTGCCTCATGGAGAAGTACTCAAGTGGCCGAAGAGGCGCCCCTGCTAAGGGCGTAGGCGTGTTAAAGCGCGCGAGGGTTCAAATCCCTCCTTCTCCGCCAAGAACCACCGCAGCCAGTTCGCTGCGGTGGTTTTTTGTATTTTTCAGATTTGCGCTATTTTTATGTCCAGAAAGATGGTATAATTAACAAAAATACGAAGGTAATTTTTGATTGTTGTGATAACGGGGGTGAAGAGCCATGACGAAAGAGGAGATCAAAAAAACGTTGCATGTAAGCGGCGGAAGATTTAGACTTTCTACCAAAACCCAAGAGGGCATGATTGGCGTGTGCCAAGCCAAGGTCTTCATTTGGGTTGATGACAAAGGGCGCGGAAATCCGGAAAATCGCGGAAATGGCAATGATGGCCCCAGAAATATAGGGTTTTTTGGGTCAGTCCAAGAGATGCTGGAACAGTTCATGGTAGACGGTGTGTTGTTTTCTGAATCTGTGCTCCCGAATATAGAGGAATTGGAACGAATCTACACCTAAAGGTACTGTGCAAAATCGCACGGAGTTTTCCCTTATCCGCGAGAATTTGAAAGCACGTTCAAGGAGTTGAATCTTACATGAGTGACTATAAGCAC
>CAKTHW010000043.1 GCA_934565425.1 uncultured Oscillospiraceae bacterium | reverse complement strand
GCCGCCGGAGATGGTGTTCAGAACGGGGGTCTCCACTTCCATGTAGCCCCGGTTGTCCAGGAAGTCACGGAGGTACTTGACGAACTTAGAGCGCAGCTCGAAGGTCTTGCGCACGTCGGGGTTGACGATCAGGTCAACATAGCGCTGACGATAGCGAGTTTCACGGTCGGTCAGGCCGTGGAACTTTTCGGGCAGGGGACGCAGGCTCTTGGCCAGCAGCTTCACTTCGCTGGCGCGGACGGAGATCTGACCCTTTTCGGTCTTGAACACCTCGCCCTTGACGCCCACGATGTCGCCGATGTCGCACTTCTTGAACCAGCCGTATTCCTCTTCGCCCACCAGATCCTTGCGGACGTACAGCTGCACCCGGCCGGACTTATCCTGAAGGTCGCAGAAGCTGACCTTGCCCATGCCGCGCTTGGACATGAGACGGCCTGCCACGGACACTTCCTGGCCTTCCAGCTCGTCGAACCGGTCGGTCACGTCGGCTGCCTTGTGGGTAGCGGTGTACTTGGTGACGGTGAAGGGGTCGCGGCCGGCCTCCTGGAGGGCGGTCAGCTTGTCCCGACGGATCTGTAAAATCTCAGATAAGCTCTGTTCTGCTTCCGGCTGAAAATTCTTCTTTCCCATAGTCTATCGTTCCTTCCAAATTCTCTGTCTAAAATCTGATTCTAAAATGCCAGTTTTTTGCGTGAGCTGCTCCGGTCAGGAGATGGAGATGTCCAGCACCTTGTAGCGCAGGGCGCCGGCGGGGGCTTCCACTACCACTTCGTCGCCTACGCTGTGGCCGATGAGGGCCTTGCCGAAGGGGGATTCTTCCGAGATGAAGCCGCCCAGGGGGTCTGCTTCCTGGCTGCCCACGATGCGGTAGGTCTCCTCCTCGTCCAGGTCGATGTCCAGGACGGTGACGTTGCAGCCCAGGTTGATGACGGTGTCGTCGGAAGCGTTCTCGTCGATGAGGATATAGTTGTCCAGGATGGCCTGCACTTCTGCCTCGTGGGAGAAGAGCTTGCCCTGCTGGTCTTTGGCTTCGTCGTATTCACTGTTTTCGGAGAGGTCGCCGAAGGAGCGAGCTTCCTTGATCATCTCTGCGATCTCTTTCTCCCGGACGGTCTTCATCCAGACCATTTCCTCCTGGAGTTCTTTGAGCCGTTTGGGCGTCAGTTTTACTGGATTTGCCATACGATAAACACCTTTCTATTGATGGAGTTGATGAGGGGGATGTTTTGGTGCGGCACGGTCATAGAGCGCGCCGGGGAGCCAGGCCGATGGAACGGGCGTGGCCGCTGCAAAAAACGGCTTGGGGCGAGGGTTCTGCCCCGATGGAGCGCAGGATTTTTGCAGATGACAAAACATACTATAGTAGTATAGGCGATTTTCAAACGGGTGTCAAGGCAAGGAAAGAGTGGGAAAACCTTCTTTCGTGGACAATTCTGTGGAATCTTGCTATAATGAGCCAAAGGAGGGGATACCGTGGAGGAATATCGTGTCATCCGGTCAGCCCGCAAGACCCTGTCGCTGGAGATCACCGAAGACCTGACCGTGCTGGTGCGGGCGCCCTATCAGGTGTCCCAGAGCCGCATCGACGCCTTTGTGGCACGGCAGCAGGATTGGATCACCGCCCACCGAGAGCGCTGCCGTCAGTGGCAGGAGCAGCACCCGGAGCCGACCGAGGAAGAGCGGCGGGAGTGCATCGCCCGCGCCAAGGAAATCTTACCTCAAAAGGTGGAGTATTATGGCCGCCTGATGGGGCTCATGCCCACCGGTCTGACCATCACCGATGCCCGAAAGCGGTTCGGCAGCTGCAGCGGCAAAAACCGCATCTCCTTCGCCTGGCGGCTCATGCGCTACCCGGAGGAGGCCATCGACTATGTGGTGGTCCACGAGCTGGCGCACATCCGGCACAAGAACCACGGCGAAGCCTTTTACCAGCTCATCGCCTCGGTGCTGCCGGACTATAAGGAACGCATCAAACTGTTGAAAGAATAAAGATAGGAACCAGACGTTATGAACAGAGAAAAAAACCGGAATATCATTCTCATCGGCATGCCCGGCTCCGGCAAGAGCACCCTGGGTGTCCTGCTGGCCAAAGCCCTGGGCCGTCGCTTTGTGGATACCGACCTGCTCATCCAGGAGCGGGAGGGGCGACTGCTCCAGGACATCATCGACAACGACGGCATCGAGAAGTTCCTGCAAATTGAGGAACAGGTGCTGCTGTCCGTAGACGTGGAACACGCCGTCATCGCCACCGGCGGCAGCGTGGTCTATTCCCAGGCGGGGATGGAGGCGCTGAAACGGAACGGGGCTGTGGTGTACCTGGCCGCCACCTACGAGGAGGTGGAGAAGCGGGTGACCAACATCACCACCCGGGGCATCGTGCTCAAGCACGGGTGCAGCTTGCAGGACGCGTTCGTGGAGCGGGTGCCGTTGTATGAGCAGTACAGTGACTATACTGTGGATGGGACGGGGAAGAGTATTGAGGAGTGTGTGGAGGAGATCGTGAGACTCTTTCGCTGATAGATACTACTTCTTGTCCATACATAGAGTATAACGAAGGGGAAACCCCCGGCGAGGGTTTCCCCTCTTTCTGGCTTTGCCAGAAATTCACCCCTTCCTGCGCTATTTTGCGCATGGGGTATTTCGGCATCTGCGGATGCCGACCAGGGGCTTTGCCCCTGGACCCCACTTCCTTTTCTTCGGAGAAGATAAAGGAAGCGAAAAGAAGCTAAAGCCGCCCTGCGGGGCTTGACCACCGGAAGGTGGTTCTTTTTTTCCATGCTGTCGCATATCCTCCTCCCAACCAAACAAGGAGGCGATACCATGGACTGGCAGTTACCCATCTACGACGGCACCACCCAACGAGGCATCCTCACTGCTCAACGGCAGGGCCTGCGCACCATTTTCCACGTCCGCTGTCCCAAGTGGGGCGAGGGGGTGTACAAGATCTGGCTCCAAGGGGAGCGGGAGGCGTTATTGCTGGGCACGCTGGTGCCGGAAGGGGAGGTGTTCACCCTGGAGCGGAGCATCTCCAACGCCATGCTCCGGGAGAAGGGGGTGGAGCACTGCGCGGCGGCGATGGTGGTGTCCGAAGGGGTGGCGGAAGCGCCCCCGGCGGAGCGGACAGGCTCGGAGTGGCGTTCCACCCAGGGGCTGGAGCTGCCGGCGCTGGAGGCTGGTCTGGCCCGAGAGATACGGGGGCTGAAAGGGGGGCGCTGGCGTCCCATCCAGGGGGGCATTGCGGTGACCTGTCCCTGGGTCATCGGGCAGCCCATGCCCTGTATGCCGCTGTGCTGTTTTGCGTCCTGGTCGCCGGAGCGGGGCGGGACGCTGGCGTGGATGCTGGATGAGACGGGAAAACCCATGGGATTGGGGGTATAAAATCAGGAAGCGGTGGCAGAATAAGGACGCAAACTGTGAAAGGAGATGATACCATGGCCAACCTGACCAGCAAGGAACTGGACGCCCTGGAAGATCAGCTGAACTTTGAACACACTTGCGTCTGCAAGTACCAGGCAGCCGCCCAGGAGACCACCGAGACCGCCCTGCGCAACAGCTTCAACCAGTACGCCGGGCAGCATCAGCAGATCTTCAACAACCTGCTGAATTTCCTGCGCTGAGCACCAAAGAAAGGAAGGGTTTATCCATGAACGATCAGGAACGTATGACCGACCTGCTGCTGACGGAGAAGAAGATGTCCACCAACTACAACCTCTTCGCCTCCGAATGCATCCACCCCAAGCTGAAGGACGCCTTCCTGGACGCCCTGAAGCAGGGGCAGACCATCCAGTCTGACCTGTTCTCCGCCGCCCAGAGCCGGGGTTGGTATCAGACCATGCCCGCCGACGGCACCCAGATCAATCAGGCGTATCAGAAGTTCTCCGCTATGAGCTGAACAGGAGGGGCGCCTTCCCAGGTTTCTGTGGGAAGGCGCCCCTTTTTCTCCCGCCGTCCGCTTGCCAAAAAGAGGGGGATATGCTACAATCTCAGTAATCCAAGTCCGAAGGAAAGGAGGGAACGCCTGATGAAGTGTCCCTATTGCGGCATGAGAGAGAGCAAGGTCATCGACTCCCGTCCCACTGACGAATACGATTCCATCCGCCGTCGTCGGGAGTGCCTGTCCTGCGGCAAGCGGTTCACCACCTATGAGACCGTGGAACGTCTCCCCCTGATGGTCATCAAGAAGGATGGCAGTCGGCAGAGCTTTGACAAGGAGAAGGTCCTGCGGGGGATGATGCGCGCCTGCGAGAAGCGGCCGGTGCCGGTGGATACGTTGATGCGTCTGGCGGACGAGATCGAACAGGAAGTGCAGAACTCCCTGGAGCGGGAGATCAGCAGCCGGAAGATCGGCGAGCTGGTCATGGATCGGCTCAAGTGCGTGGACGAGGTGGCTTATGTACGCTTCGCCTCGGTGTATCGCCAGTTCAAGGACATCAACACCTTTATGACCGAATTGAATAAGCTCCTGGCGGAGCGTGCCTGAGCACACGGAGAGAGCAACCCGGTTTTTTCGGATTGCTTTTTCCGTGTTTTCTTCCATTCACAGCAGATTGGCAAGCGACAGCTCCTCCACCTCCGCCAGATGCTCCACCTCCGCGATGAGCACCCCGTTGGCCGCGCTGTACTCCTCCTCCGCCTCCTGCTGCAGCAGCTCCAGCACCTCCCGGAACCCGGTGTTCACCGCGTCCGCGTTGGCGTGACAGCTGGTGACATACAATAGCCCCGTGTAGCCGTCCCACGCCTCCTGTGCCTGTCGGGTCAGGGTGGTGGCGCGGCGCCAGTCGCCAGACTCTGCTTCCTCCTCCGCCTGGTTCAGCAGGGTCACCAGCTGGTTGGACGCCTGGGCGGTGTAGCGGATGTTGGCCAGGCTCAGGCCGAAGATGGCAAGTAAGATGCCCAATGAGATCCACAGTCGTTTCAATGCCCCTTGCCCTCCTTTGGTACATAGTACACCGTGCCGCTCTCGTCCACCGTCAGCAAGAACACCTGCTCCGGTTTGCTGTGCCCGTGCTGGGTCAGCTGGTCTTGGAGCCAGGCGCGATCCAGGTTGCGCAGGGTCAGGTTCTGCTGCAAGATCTTGCCGTCACTGATGATGACCAGGGGCAGACCCTGTTCGTCCGGCGTCACGTTCATCTGCGCCGGGGTCAACGGCTGGTGCTGGGGGTAGAGGAGGACGGAGACCTGACCGGAGTTCTCCAGGATGGCGTACTTCACCGTGGACAGGTCAGTGATGCCCTGCAAGCGCAGCTCCTCCAGCAGCTCGTCCAGCGTGAACCGGGTCTTGGCCATCTCCCGCTGCAAAATCGCCCCATGGTCGATGATGACGCTGGGGCGGCCGCAGAGGAGGTTGCGGAGGGTGACGCTCTTGAGGGAGAGGACGGACAGGAGCATGGTCAGGGAGAAGAGGGTGATGATGGGGATGAGGCCGTAGGCCAGGGGGATGCCGAAATCCTGCATGGGCACGGCGGCCAGGTCGGAGATGAGCATGGTGAACACCAGCTCCACCGTCTCCAGCTCCCCCACCTGCTTTTTGCCCATGATGCGGATGCCTACGGTGAGCAGCAGGTATAAGATGATGGTGCGGATGAATGCGATGGCCAAACCTCCCAACTCCTTTCCGGCCGAAGCGTTGTTAATATACCCAAAAGGGCGGGGGGATATGTGCCGGAGGGGGAAAGATTGCCGAAAATCGCGGAAGCCCTTGCAAAAGGGCGTCGGATTGTGGCATAATAGTCAGGATAATGAGAATTGGTAGATGGGTGTGTATATTTATACAGAAATTTCGCTGAATATTTGAAGTTTATACATACCCCGTCTTTTGGACAGCGACGAAGGAAGGACGGTACGCGATATGCAGGCAACGTTGATATTGGAAAACGGACAGACCTTTGTTGGCACCAGCATTGGCAGCACAGAGGATCGGGTCTGTGAGATGGTCTTCAACACCTCCATGGTGGGCTATCAGGAGATCCTCACCGACCCCTCTTACGCCGGCCAGGGCGTGGTGATGACCTATCCCTTGATCGGCAACTACGGCGTCAACGAGGAGGACGATGAGAGCTTCCGCCCCTGGGCAGAGGCGTTGATCGTCCGCCACCTGGCCGCCAGAGGCAGCAACTTCCGCTGTCAGGGCAGCCTGGACGACTACTTGAAGGCACACAACATCACGGGCATCGAGAACGTGGACACCCGCGCCATCACCCGCATCCTCCGCAAGCAGGGCACCATGAACGGCATGATCACCTGCGCCGAGGAATACGACCTGGACGAAGTGCTCCAGAAGATCAAGGCCTATCGGGTGGAGGGCACCGTTGAAAAGGTGTCCATCCAGGAGAAGGAGGAGTACCCTGGCCAGCCCAACGGCACCGGCTACAAGATCGCCCTGTACGACTTCGGGGAAAAGCGGAACATGACCCGCTGCCTGAACAAACGGGGCTGTGATGTGACCGTTTTCCCCTGCCACACCCCGGCGGAGGAGATTCTCCAGGGCGGTTTTGACGGCGTTATGCTCTCTAACGGCCCCGGCGACCCGGCGGATTGCGTGGACATCATCCAGGAGATCAAGAAGCTGTACCAGTCCGATCTGCCCATCTTCGCCGTCTGCCTGGGGCATCAGCTCATGGCTCTGGCCACCGGCGCTCAGACCGGCCCCCTGCCTTACGGCCATCGGGGCGCCAACCATCCGGTGCGGGACATCCACCGCAAGCGGGTCTTTATCACCTCCCAGAACCACGGCTATTACGTCAGGAAAGAGACTGTCGATCCTGCCATCGCACGGGTGGAGCACGAGAACGTCAACGACGGCACCTGCGAGGGTCTGGGCTATGTGGGGAAGAACATCTTCACCGTCCAGTTCCATCCGGAGGCGTCCCCCGGCCCAGTGGATTCCGACTACCTCTTTGACGAGTTTATGGATATGATCGCTCTGGCGAAGAAGGGAGGCATCCGTCATGCCTAAGGATACCAACATCAAAAAAGTATTGGTCATCGGCTCTGGTCCCATCATCATCGGCCAGGCGGCGGAGTTCGACTACGCCGGCACCCAGGCCTGCCGCGCCCTGAAGGAAGAAGGCATCGAGGTGGTGCTGGTCAACTCCAACCCGGCCACCATCATGACCGATAAGGATATTGCCGACCATGTGTATATCGAACCGCTGAATAGTTATTCGCTCACGGAAGTCATCGAAAAAGAGCATCCCGATGCAGTTTTGCCCACCCTGGGCGGTCAGATCGGCCTGAACCTGGCTATGAACCTGTACGAGGACGGCACCTTGGATCGTTACGGCGTCAAGCTCCTGGGCACCTCCGCCGACTCCATCCGCCGGGCAGAGGATCGCCAGGGGTTTAAGGACACCATGGAGTCCATCAACCAGCCCTGCGTGGTCTCCAAGGTGGTGCACACCGTGGAGGACGCAGTGGAGTTCGCCAACTCCATCGGCCTGCCTGTCATCGTCCGTCCCGCCTATACCCTGGGTGGCACCGGCGGCGGCATCGCCTATGACGAGTTCATGCTGCGGGAGATCTGCGACCGTGGTCTGGAGCTGTCCCGTGTCCATGAAGTTTTGATCGAACGCTGTATCGCAGGCTGGAAGGAAATCGAATTTGAAGTCATGCGGGACAGCGCTGGCAACGTCATCACCATCTGCGGCATGGAGAACATCGACCCCGTGGGCGTCCACACCGGCGACTCCATCGTGGTGGCACCCTGCCAGACCTTGGCCAACAAGGAGTATCAGATGCTCCGTACCGCCGCCCTGGACATCATCAGCGCCCTGGAGATCGAGGGCGGCTGTAACTGCCAATTCGCCCTGAACCCGGACTCCTTCGAGTACGCGGTCATCGAGGTCAACCCCCGTGTCTCCCGTTCCTCCGCTCTGGCGTCCAAGGCTACCGGCTATCCCATCGCCAAGGTGGCCGCCAAGATCGCCCTAGGCTACACCCTGGACGAGATCCCCAACGCCGTCACCGGCAAGACCACCGCTTGCTTTGAACCCACCCTGGACTATTGCGTCTTAAAAATCCCCCGCCTGCCCTTTGATAAGTTCACCACCGCCAGCCGTACTCTGGGCACCCAGATGAAGGCCACCGGCGAGGTCATGGCCATCGGCAACAGCTTCGAGGCTGGCCTGATGAAGGCCATCCGTTCCCTGGAACAGCACGTCCACTCGCTGCAGCTGCCCAAGCTGAAGGAGCTGAGCGACGACGAAGTGCATCAGAAGCTGTCCGACATTGATGACGAACGGATCTTCGTGGTGGCCGAGGCACTCCGCCGCGGCATCACTCCGGAGGAGATCAACGCCATCACCAAGATCGACATCTGGTTCATCGACCGCATCCAGAGCATCGTAGATATGGAGCATAAGCTGGCGGAAGGCTTGCCCGACAGCGCCACCCTGCGGATGGCCAAGGAACTGGGCTTTGCGGACACCTTCATTGCTGAGCTGGTGGGTACCACGGCCAAGGTCATCAAGGAGCTGCGGAAGAAATACGACATCCATCCGTCCTTCAAGATGGTGGATACCTGCGCCGCTGAGTTCGATGCCCAGACGCCTTACTATTATTCCACCTACGATGGGGAAAATGAGGCCATCATGGAGGACAACGGCAAGAAGAAGGTGCTGGTTCTGGGTTCCGGCCCCATCCGGATCGGCCAGGGCATCGAGTTCGACTACTGCTCCGTCCACTCCGTGTGGGCGCTGAAGCGGATGGGGCTTGAGACCATCATCATCAACAACAATCCGGAGACTGTCTCCACCGACTTCGACATCGCCGACCGACTCTACTTCGAGCCGCTCACCGCCGAGGATGTGGAACACGTGGTGGAGTTGGAAAAGCCATGGGGCGCTGTCGTCCAGTTCGGCGGGCAGACCGCCATCAAGCTGGCCAAGGCGCTGACCGAGATGGGTGTGCCCATCCTGGGCACCTCCGCTGATGGCGTGGACGCTGCGGAAGATAGAGAGCGGTTCGACATCATCCTGAACAAGTGTGAGATCCCCAGAGCGGAAGGCCGTACCGTGTTCACCACCGAGCAGGCGTTGGCTGCTGCCAACGCAGTTGGGTACCCCGTCCTGGTGCGTCCCTCCTACGTCCTGGGCGGCCAGGGCATGGAGATCGCCTATAAGGATCAGGACATTGTTGACTTCATGAAGATCATCAACATGACCGTTCAGGAGCATCCCATTTTGGTGGACAAGTACCTGATGGGTCGAGAGGTGGAAGTGGACGGCGTGTTCGATGGGGAAGATGTGCTCATCCCCGGCATCATGGAACATGTGGAACGTGCCGGTATCCACTCCGGCGACTCCATCGCCGTCTATCCGCCCCTGCACATTGATGAGGTACACAAGCAGACCATCCTCAAGCACACCCGCAACTTGGCCAAGCACCTGGGCGTTATCGGCCTGATCAATGTCCAGTTCATCATCTACAACGACACGGTGTATATCATCGAGGCCAACCCCCGTTCCTCCCGTACCATCCCCTATATCTCCAAGGTCACCAACGTGCCCATCATCGACCTGGCCACCCGGGTCATGCTGGGGGAGAAGCTGAAGGATATGGGCTACGGCACGGGCATCTATCCGGAGGCGGACTATTTCGCCTGCAAGATGCCGGTCTTCTCCTTTGAGAAGCTCACCGATGTGGACATCAACCTGGGGCCGGAGATGAAGTCCACCGGCGAATGCCTGGGCATTGCCGAGTCCTATCCCCAGGCACTGCTGAAAGCCTTCAAGGGCGCCAACATGAAGGTGCCCAAGAAGGGCAGCCGCGTCATCCTCACCGTCAAGGACGAGGACAAGGGCGAAGCTGTGGGCGTCGCTCGTGAGCTGAATGACCTGGGCGTAGAGCTGTTCGCCACCCAAGGCACCTATGAATACCTGAAAAAGATGGATGTGGACGTTCAGAAGGTCAATCGTCTGGGACAGGCGCACCCCAACCTCCAGGATATGATCCAGTCTGGCAGTGTGGATATGATCATCAACACGCCCCAGCGCCGGAGACAGGCAGGCAGCGATGGCATCAAGATCCGCCGGATGGCCGTGGAGCATTCCATTCTCTGTCTGACCTCTTTGGATACCGCACACGCCATCCTCACCGCGCGGGAACGAGCCAAGAGCGAGGATCTGACGCCGATTGACATTACCACGATTTAAGTGTAAAGTAAAAACGCTCCGGCGCTGCTTGGAACGGACGCCGGAGCGTGTATTTCCTTAGAACGAGAGAAAGGGATGGAATGCATGAAGCATGAACTGGTCATTGTACTGGATTTCGGCGGACAGTATAACCAGCTGATCGCCCGCCGCGTCCGTGAGTGCAATGTATATTGTGAAGTCAAGCCCTATACGACCCCCCTGGAGGAACTGAAAGCCATGCACCCCATCGGCTTCATCTTCACCGGCGGCCCCAACAGCGTCTACGACGCAAAAGCCCCCCACTACGACCCCGCCATCTTCCAGCTGGGCGTGCCCATCCTGGGCATCTGCTACGGCTGTCAGCTCATGGCGCACACTTTGGGCGGCAAAGTCACCGCTGCCCAGGCGGACAGCGCCAGAGAGTACGGAAAGACCGAGACGTTTTATGAGACTACCTGCAAGCTGTTCAAGGGTCTGCCTGCCCAGGGCATCTCCTGGATGAGCCACAGCGATTACATGGCTCAGGTGCCCGACGGGTTCCAGCTCATGGCGCACTCGGACGCCTGCCCCAACGTGGCCATCGCCGATGAGCAGCGTGGGTTCTACGGCGTGCAGTTCCATCCGGAAGTGAACCATACCGAGCACGGTGTGGATATGATCCGCAATTTCCTCTATGAAGTGTGCCACGCCGCCGGCGATTGGACCATGGGGGACTACTGCAAGCAGGCCATCCAGGCCGTCCGGGAAGAAGTGGGCGACGGGAAAGTCCTGCTGGGCCTGTCCGGCGGGGTGGATTCCTCCGTTGCCGCCGCACTGCTGGCCGAGGCAGTGGGCAACCAGCTCACCTGCGTCTTTGTGGACCACGGCCTCATGCGCAAGAACGAAGGGGACGAGGTGGAAGCCGCCTTTGCCAAGTGGGATCTGAACTTCGTCCGCGTGGACGCCGAGGAGCGGTTCCTGACCAAGCTGGCCGGCGTCAGCGACCCGGAGAAGAAGCGCAAGATCATCGGCGAAGAGTTCATCCGCGTCTTCGAGGAAGAGGCCAAGAAGCTGGGCACCGTCGATTACCTGGTCCAGGGCACCATCTACCCGGACGTCATCGAGTCCGGCGCCGGTGACGCAGACGTCATCAAGAGCCACCATAACGTGGGCGGCCTGCCCAAGAACGTGGACTTCAAGGACATCATCGAGCCGCTGCGGATGCTGTTCAAGGACGAAGTGCGCCAGTTGGGTCGAGAACTGGGCCTGCCTGAGTACCTGGTCATGCGCCAGCCCTTCCCCGGCCCCGGTCTGGCCGTCCGTATCCTGGGCGCCATCACCAAGGAGAAGGCGGACATCCTGCGGGACGCCGACGCCATCTTCCGGGAGGAAGTGGCCAAGGCCGGTTGGGACAGCAAGATCAGCCAGTATTTCGCCGTCCTCACCGATATGCGCTCCGTGGGCGTCATGGGTGACGGCCGTACCTATGACTACACCGTAGCCCTCCGCGGCGTCACCACCAGCGACTTCATGACCGCTGACTGGGCACGCATCCCCTACGAGATCCTGGATAAGGTGTCCGTCCGCATCGTCAACGAGGTGCGGTGCATCAACCGGATCGTGTATGATATTACTTCGAAGCCTCCTGGAACCATTGAGTGGGAATAAATATTTAGTGTTTTCTGAATCCTGAAAAACGTTGAAATTACAGCGTTTTTCAGGATTTTTCTTTTTTTAGTGGCTACAAATTGGCTACATTTGCAGCGATTTTTGTAGCCAGAGGCTCACGGCATGATGCCGTCAAGCTGTCTGGCT
>CAKTHW010000042.1 GCA_934565425.1 uncultured Oscillospiraceae bacterium | reverse complement strand
GCACATACCAGTGCCGTCCACCATCAGGGGGCACAGGGAAACGATGGTTTCCACGCCGAAGGGCTTTGCAGTTTCATAGACAGCCTTCATCATGGGCACAGGGCCCAGGGTGTAGATCTTGTCATACTTTTCGCCACCTTCCAGGACTTCCTGGAGCTTGTCGATAACCTTGCCCTGTTCGCCCTGAGAGCCGTCTTCGGTCAGCAGGTACAGATTGCGGGCAGCAGCCTTGAAGCCGTCTTCCAGGATAACGAAATCCTTGGAACGGAAGCCGATGATGACGTCGGTTTCAACGCCTGCATCGTTCAGGCCGTTTGCGATGGGATAAGCGATAGCGCAGCCGACGCCGCCACCGACGACGCAAGCCTTCTTGACGCCTTCCATCTCGGTGGGCAGACCCAGAGGACCAACCAGATCCATCAGAGCGTCGCCCTCTTCCATTGCTGCCAGAGCCATGGTGGTCAGGCCAGCGCGCTGGAAGATGATGGTGATGGTACCCTTTTCACGGTCATAACCGCCGATGGTCAGGGGGCAGCGTTCGCCCTTTTCATCAATACGGAAGATGATGAACTGGCCGGGCTGTGCTTTACGAGCGATGTAAGGTGCCTCAATCTCCAACAGAGTGATCTTCGGACTAAGGACTTCTTTTTTTACGATACGAAACATAACTTAAAATTTTCCTCCTCACAAATTTTTAGTTACATAAGTCCTCTCACGGGCGCAGACCCTGTGAGAATATGAAAAAGAAGCTGTCTTCTTATTCAACATGGTTATACTATATAGACCGCCTGCCCACGGGGCGGCATCCACATTTTCCAGATTTCTCCGGTGTATTGGCGAAATAACCAAAGGAAACTGGGAGTTAGCGAATACGAACACCGCCGTTTGCAAATATCTACATAAATCCATTTAATATAACTGTTTTTATTATAATCTTTTGCTAATCAGTTGTAAAGAGAATTGTCAAAGATTTAACCATTTTTTTGCCCGCGAATTTTTCCCACGGCTGGTTTTCTCCTGTTTCTCCCCCAATTTTTGAAGTATCTTCCTTTTTCAACCCTCTAACAGCTGCAAAAACGCCTCCTCGCTGAGCACCGGGATGCCCAGTCCTTCCGCTTTGGTCAGTTTGCTACCTGCCGCTTCCCCGGCCACCACGTAGGTGGTCTTCTTGGAAACGCTGCCGGACACCTTTCCGCCCAGGGCTTCAATGCGTTTTTTCGCCTCGCTGCGGGTGAACTGGGTCAGGGTGCCGGTGAGCACGAAGGTCATGCCGTCGAAGATGCCGCTGGTGGGTTCTGTCTGACATTCCATGTTCACGCCGGCCTCCCGGAGGGTCTCCACCAGGTGCTGGGACTGGGGGTTCTGGAACCACTCCACCAGGCAGTGTGCGGTGATGGCGCCCACGTCGGGCACCTCGGTCAAGGTCTCCTCGTCCGCAGCCATAAGCGCGTCCAGAGTGCGGAACCGCTCCGCCAGCACCTGGGCGCCGCGGGTGCCCACCTGACGGATGCCGAAGGCGCTGATGAGGCGGGACAGATCCTGCTGCTTGGACTTCTCGATGGCGGCAATCAGGTTCTCCGCCGACTTCTCCCCCATCCGATCCAGCTTGGCCACCTCTTCGGCGTTCAGGTGGTACAGGTCACCCGGCGTGCGGATGAGGTCGTTCTCCACCAGCGCCCGCACCACGGCAGGCCCCAGCCCTTCGATGTCCATGCAGTCCCGGCTGGCGAAATGCACCAGGTTGCGCACCAGCTGCGCGGGACATTCCGCCCCAGTGCAGCGCAGAGCCACGCCGTCCTCGTCCCGCACGACCGGAGAGCCGCAGACGGGACAGACCTCCGGCAGGTGGTAGGGCACGGCGTCCGGGGGACGCTTGGAGAAGTCCACGCTGACCACCTGGGGGATGATCTCGCCGGCCTTTTGCAATAGGACGGTGTCGCCGATGCGCACGTCCTTCTCGGTGATGAAATCCTGGTTGTGGAGGGTGGCGTTGGTGACAGTGGTGCCAGCCAGCTGCACCGGTTCGGTGACCGCCTTGGGGGTCAGGACGCCGGTACGCCCCACCTGCACCACGATGTCCAGCACCTTGGCCGGTTTCTGCTCCGGCGGGTACTTCCACGCTACTGCCCAGCGGGGGAATTTAGCGGTGCTGCCAAACAGCTCCCGCTGGCTCAGGTCATTGACCTTCACCACTGCCCCGTCCATCTCATAGGGGAAGTCGTAGCGCTCCCGTCCCAACCGGTCGATCTCCGCCTGCACCTGGGCAGGGTCGGACAGAATGGCACGGGGGATGACCCGGAAGCGGAGCTTTTCCAGGTAGTCCAGCTGCTGAGCGTCGGTCTGGAAGGGCTCGCCGTCGGTGAGCTGGATATTGAAAATGACGCAGTCCAGACGGCGCTGGGCGGCGATCTTCGGGTCCAGCTGACGGAGCGAACCGGCGGCGGCGTTGCGGGGATTGGCCAGCAGCGGTTCCTCCCTGCCCGCTCGTTCCTCGTTCAGGCGCTGGAAGGTCTTGCGGGACATATAGCACTCCCCCCGGACGATGAGCCGGTGAGGGGCGTTGTCCAGCTTCATGGGGATGGAGCGGACGGTACGCAGGTTCTCGGTCACGTCCTCGCCGGTCTGGCCGTCGCCGCGGGTGGCGCCCCGGACGAACCGGCCGTCCACATACTCCAGCGCCACGGACAGGCCGTCCACTTTCGGCTCCACGATATACTCGGTCTCCGGCGTGGTCTCCCGGATGCGGGTGTCAAAGGCAGTCAGTTCCTCCGGGGCGAACACGTCCTGCAGAGATTGCAGGGGCACCTCGTGGGTCACCGGCTGAAAGGCTTTCAACGCCTCGCCGCCCACCCGCTGGGTGGGGGAATCGGGGGTGATATACTCTGAGTGTTCCGCCTCCAATTCCTCCAATTCTCTGAGCTTTTGGTCATATTCGTAATCGGGCACGGTGGGAGCGTCCAGTACATAGTATAGATGCCCCCACTGGTTGAGCAAGTCCCGCAATGCTTCCATTTTAGATGGTACGTCCATAGTGTTTCCCCTTCATTCTGCGCTGTAATCTCGTTGGGCGTCAGCGGCCTCGCGAGCCGTGTCAAATTGGCTGAAATAACTGTAATGAGACGGAACATCCCCCATGAGGATGGACTCCGCCACGGTGATCTTGTTGGTAAACGTCCGGTCATAGGTGCCGCCAGGGAGCAGGAGCACCACCTGGACGGTGAGCACCATCTGAATCTGGTGCCGGGTCTGGTTGATGCCGGCGGAGGTGAAGCTGCTCTCAAAATATCCAGCGATGCTCTCCAAGCTCAGCACCTGCACTGGGATGTTGGGGCCTAGGTCGGAGAACAACGCAGTCCCCCAGGCGGTGCCCAAGGGCACTTGAATGGGGTGTTCCTCCACCTCCCCCAGCGCCTGACCGATGGCACGGGTCATATCCGCCCGCAGAACGTTGAGGGCAGCCATGTCAGTGGTCAGCCCTTGCAGCTTGCCGTTCTGGTCGTATTGCAGCTGAACCAGTTTGCTGTAGGTGATCTCCCCGTCCGCCGCATCCTGGATGCAAACCTGGTCGATGGTGTTGTTGACCACCGTCTCCAGGTCGGACAGGGCAATTTCTAAGATGGCCGGTCGGAGCTTGCAGTCCAGGCGTAAGAGGACGCCCGCCACCAGCACCAGACAGACCAGGAGCACACAGCACCGCTTCCGCCGCCTGCTCCAGGGCGCTCGATGGCGCCGCCTTCGGTATCCACGCATCCCATCGCCTCCCCTGCCACTGTATGCAGGAAAGGCTGGTCTCATTTCTATTCTGTCCGGTTATCCCTTCAGCAACTCCTCTACCGCCAACAAAACGCCGGTCTTGCCGGATTCGTAGGTCAAGCCGCCCTGCATATAAACGGTGTAGGGTGGCCGCATGGGTGCGTCTGCGGACAGCTCGATGGACGCGCCCTGGATGAAGGCACCAGCGGCCATGATGACCTGGCAGTCGTAGCCGGGCATATCCCAAGGCACCGGAGTCACATAACTGTCCACGGGAGAGCCGGACTGGATGCCCTTACAGTATTTTTCCACCAGCTCCGGCTGTTCCAGGCTCACCATCTGGATGATGTCATGGCGCTCCTGGTCGGAACGGGGTTCGGTCTGGTAACCCAGCAGCTCCATCATGCGAGCGTTGAACACGGCAGTTTTAACCGCCTGCGCCACGGTGTGGGGGGCCAGGAACAGACCCTGATAGAGCAGGCGGTTGTTGCCCAGGGTGGAGCCGCACTCCCGACCGATGCCGGGGACGGTGAGCCGTTTGGCGGCTGCTTCCACCAGGTCGTGACGACCTGCCAGGTAGCCGCCGGTAAGCGCCAACCCGCCACCGGGGTTTTTGATGAGGCTGCCTACGATCAAGTCCGCCCCCACCTGGGTGGGCTCCACAGTCTCCACGAACTCGCCGTAGCAGTTGTCCACGATGACGGTGACATCAGGACGGTGCTCCTTGACGATGGCGATGAGCGCACCGATCTCCGCCACGGACAGGGACGCTCGGGTGGAATAGCCCTTGGAGCGCTGGATGAGCACCGCCTTCACGTCCGGTGCCTGCACCGCCTGAGCCAGTCCTGCCTTATCCGGCAGGTTGTCCGCAGTCACGTCCACCTGGCGGTAGCCGATGCCGTATTCCTTCAGGCTCCCCGGCTCCTCCCCAGTGACACCGATGACGCTGAGCAGAGTGTCATAAGGTGCGCCCACCGCAGACAACAGGGTATCGCCCGGTTTTAAGGCTCCGTACAGGGCGGAGGCGATGGCGTGGGTACCGTTGACGAACTGGATGCGCACCAGGGCATCCTCGGTGCCAAAGATCTCGGCGTAGATTTGATCCAGGGTGTCCCGTCCCAGATCGTCGTAGCCGTAGCCAGTGGTACCGGCGAAGTGGGCTTCCGCCACTCGATGGTTCTGGAAGGCGGCCAGCACCTTCTGGCTGTTGTATTCCGCCACGGCGTCAATGTGGGCGAACTGTCCACGGATGTCCGCCTCCGCCTGCCGTGCCATATCTAAAACCCGCTGGGACAGCCCCAGGGGATGCTTGTTCTCATTCATTGTTATTCAAACTCACTTTCACAAAATGCCTGCACCAGCTTCACGCAGGCTTCCAAATCCGCCAGGTCGATGAGCTCGGTCTGGCTGTGGGTGTACCGGCAGGGGATGGACACGCCGCCGGTGCGGACGCCGCCCCGACTGACGTGGATGACGCCGGCATCGGTGCCGCCCACCTTCAACAGGTCGTCCTGGGCGGGGATGTTTTTCTCTTCCGCCAGCTGCCGCAGCTTGGCCACCACATCCCGGTGACAGAGCACCGAGTGGTCCATGATCTTGATGGCCGCACCGCCGCCGATCTTCGTGGTTGCTTCATGGAGCGCGCCAGGCTGGTCGTCCGGACAGGTCACATCCACCGCCAGGGCATATTCCGGGTCCACTGCCCAAGCGGCAGGCTTCGCCCCACGCATCCCCACCTCTTCTTGGGTGGTGAAGACGTAATAGAGATCGTTGGTCGGGTGCTGGGTCTGTTTCATGGCCTCCAGCAGCACCGCGCAGCCCGCCCGGTTGTCCAGATACGGCCCCATGACCCGGTTTCCGTTGCCGGACAGGGCACCAGCGAAAGCAGCGGTGTCCCCCACCGCGACCATGTTCTTGGCTTCCTCCCGGTCCCGTGCGCCGATGTCGATGTATAGGTCGGCCAGCTTGAACTCCTTCTCCTCTTTGCTCTCTTCCACGGCGATGATGCCCACGGTGCCGTTCTGGAACCGCACCATGGTCTGATACAGCGCCTTGGCTTCCAGTCCGCCGATGGCCCCGAAGCGCAGGAAGCCGCTCTTCTCGATGTGGGTGACGATGACGCCCACGCTGTCCATGTGGGCGGCCAGCATGATCTTCTTGCCCGCGCCCTTCTGGTGGACGATGAGATTGCCCAGGGCGTCCTCGGTGATGTCGTCGGCGTAGGGCTCCGCCGCCTGGCGGATGGTGGCGCGGATGGCGCTCTCGTCCCCGGACACGCCGTGGGCACGGGTCAAGGTTTCCAATAACTTCTTCATATCTGTCAGCTCTCCTCCGCGATGTTCCCGATGAATAACCGTGCCAGTTGCAGCATCCCCTCCAAGTCCGCCACAGCGGCCACACTAGTGGGGGCGTGCAGGTAACGGGTGGCGATGGCCAGACCGGCCACCCGAACGCCTGCCCGACTGCGCTGGTAGGTACGGCCGTTGGTGCCGCCGGACAGATATTCTTTGGTCTGCCAGGGGATGTGATTTGCTTCCGCCAATTCTCGCAGCCGGCAGAACAGGCCACGGTCATAGATGGTGCCGCCGTCCATGTAGGGGATGACAACCCCCTTGCCCGGCGCACAGACCCGTTTTCCGCTGGGGGTGCCGGGCAGGTCGGCGGCGGTGGTGGCTTCCAGCACCAGGGCGATCTCCGGCTTGACGGAAAAGGCGCTGGCAAAGGCGCCACGGGTGCCTACTTCCTCCTGGGTGGAGAACACGAAGGTCACGTCCATGGGCAGCTCCTCCTGAGCCAGCTTCATCATAGCCGCACAGCCTGCCCGGTCGTCGATGGCCTTGCCTTTCAGGAAGCCGTCACCGAAAAGCAGGGTCTCGCCGTCAAAGACGCCCACTTCCCCCAGCTTCACCTTGGCCTGGGCTTCCGCTTTGTTTTTTGCGCCGATGTCGATATATAATTCTTTCACCTTGGGCACGGCGGTGCGTTCCTCTTTGGTGGTCTGATGGATGGGTTTCATACCGAAAACGCCCAAAATGCGCTCTTTTCCCAAATAAACCCGCTTGCCGATGACCACCCGACGATCCACGCCGCCTACGAAGGCAAAGCGCAGGCAGCCCTGTTCCGTGTAGCCGGTGACCATGACCCCCACCTCGTCCATGTGGGCGTCCAGCAGGAGCTTGGAACCGGTGTGCTTTTTCCCCTCTTTGAAGGCAATCAGGTTGCCCATGGCGTCTACTTTCATCCACTTCACATCGGGTCGGATGGTCTGGGCGATAAACTCCCGCACCGCTTCCTCTCGACTGGACACGCCGGGGAGGGCGCACAATTTCCGGGTCAGATCAAGCATTCCATTCCCTCCTCTCCCAGCTCTGCCACGAAGCCGGCCAGCAGTCGGGCGCAGCGCTTCATATCAGTCAAGGACACCACTTCCAGCGGGGTATGCATATAGTTCAGGGGCAGGGAGACCACGGCGGTGGGGATCCCCTCTCGGGCGACCTGAATCTCCCAACCGTTGGTGCCGCTGTTGCCGGGGATGATCTCCAGCTGATAGGGAATCTCCAATTTTTTCGCTGTCTCCTCCAGCCGCTCCGCCATCCAGTGGGACATATTGGGGCCGATGCCGATGGTAGGCCCGCCGCCTAGGTCGAAGCTGTCATCGGACTGGACATCCGGCGCCTTGCCGAAGGTCACGTCCACTGCCACTGCCAAATCCGGCTGAATGTCGTAAACAGCAGTGATCGCACCGGCGCTGTTGGTCTCCTCTCGGCAGGAACCTAGGACGTATATATCCACATTTAACTCCGTTTTTTGGAGCAGTTTCAGGGTCTCCAGCAGGATGACAAAGCAACTCCTGTCGTCCATGGCCTTACCGGTCATCCGGTCGTCCCCCATGGCGTAACAGCCCTCTCGGAACACCACCGGCGTACCAACCGGAATCTCCTGCACCGCCTTCTCCTGGGATAAGCCCACGTCCACCCGCAGGTCAGCGATGGGGATGGCCTTGTTCCCCTCCCCTGCCGCCATCACATGGGGCGGTTTGGTAGCCACCACGCCGAAACGAGGTGGATCAGTCAAGATGGTCAGTTCTCGGTCGGGCAAGATCCTAGGGTCGATGCCGCCCAGGGGGGCAATACGCAAAAAGCCCTCGTCGTGTCCCATGACGAGAAAGCCCACCTCGTCCAGATGAGCGTCCAACAGCACCCGCCGAGCGTCTTTCTTGCCGCAGCGCTTCACGCCCACTACGCTGCCGATGCGGTCGGTGTAGACCTCATCCACCAGTGGGGTCAGCAGGCCCTTGGCCACCGCCACTGCCGGTTCTTCAAAGCCGGTGGGGGCATTGACCTGGCATAGTTGTTCCAATAATGCTCTCATGCGCTCTATCATCCTCAGTCCGGCAGAGCACGAATCAGCTCTTTGAAGGTGTCGCCGCGCACCATGAAGTTCTTGAACTTGTCAAAGCTGGCGCTGGCCGGGGACAGGATGACAATATCTCCAGGCTGAGCCAAAGATACCGCCTTGTGGACGGCATCGGCGAAATCGTCGATGGTGCAGATGGGCAGCGCCTGGGCATCATAGCCGGGTGCCTGCTCTGCCGCCGCCTGGATCTTGGGAGCGGTGGCGCCGGTGAGTACCATAGCCTTCACATGGGCAACCAGGTCGGGGCCAAGGACGTCATAAGGGATGTGCTTATCATAGCCGCCGGCGATGAGGATGACCTTCTGGCTAAAACTGCGCAGGCCGGCCATGGTGCGGCTGGGGCTGGAGGCGATGGAGTCGTTATAATACTTGACCCCGTGCAGCTCCCGCACCAGCTCGATGCGGTGCTCCACGCCGCCGAAAGTGGCAGCAAACTTGCGGATGGTCTCGTCGGGCACCAGGCCGTCTACGGCACCGATGGCCGCCTCGTAATTCTCGATGTTGTGAACACCAGGCAGCAAAATATCCGCTACCGGCAGGACTTTCCGGGTGTTCCCGCCCTTTTTCACGCAGATAACGCCGTCCTCCAGCACCACGCCCTCGTCCAAGGGGTTCTGGCGGGAGAACAGGGTGACCTGTCCTTTGGCCTCGGGGACGAAGGAATGGGTGATGTCGTTGTCCCGGTTCAGGACCACCTTCTGCTGAGCGTTCTGATACAAAAAGATGTTCTTTTTGGCCGCGATATACTCCGCCATCCCCTTGTGGACGTCCAAATGGTTGGGGGCCAGGTTGGTGACCACGGAGATATCCGCACTGGTGTCCATGGTCATCAGCTGGAAGGAGGACAGCTCCAACACTGCCAGGTCGTCGGGCTGGATGGACTCGATGTCCGGCAGGAGGGGACGGCCGATGTTGCCGCCCAGGTGGACGTGGTAACCTGCCGCTTCCAGGAGCTTGGCGATGATGGTAGTGGTGGTGGTCTTGCCGTCGGAGCCGGTCACGGCGATGGTCTTGCAGGGGCAGACGTGGAAGAACACTTCCATCTCCGAGGTGATGATGGCACCCTTGGCTTTGGCCTGCTCAAAGGCGGGGATGTCCGGCCGGATGCCGGGGGAACGGAAGATGACGTCCTGAGTCAGGTCGTCCAAGTAGCCTGCGCCCATGTGCAGGGTGGCACCCAACGCCTCCAGTTCCAGGAGCAGGGGCTGGTTGTCATAGGCTCCTCGTTCGCATTTATCGCACGCTGTGACAGCGATTCCTTTTTTCAAAAACAACTTGATCAGCGGGATGTTGCTCACGCCGATGCCGATCACGGCCACCTGCTTGCCGCGCAGGGTCGCCAGGTAAGATTCAAAGGTCATAGGTCTGTGCCTCCTCAAGCGCATAGTTGGTTTTATTATAAACCGGTTCAAAAAGTAATTCAATCGCTGAGATTGACAATTCCCGTCGTCATAGGGTAAAATAGAGAGGCAAGGAAGCTGGACAGCCGCGTTCCTGGGGCGAAAGGCCCAGGGATGAGGAAAGTCCGGGCTCCATAGGGCGAGGATAACGGGTAACACCCGCCGAAGGCGACTTTAGGACAAGTGCAACAGAGAGATACCGCCGGTCTTTGGGCCGGTAAGGGTGGAAAGGTGAGGTAAGAGCTCACCGGCCGACTGGGAACAGCTCGGTCCTGTAAACTCTATCCGGAGCAACACCGTGGGGGAACATGAGGCTTGCCCGGCCGTTCCCAGGAGGTGGCTAGAGCTTATCGGCAACGGTAAGTCGAGATAGATGGCTGTCAAAACAGAACCCGGCTTATAGGCTTGCTTGCATCGAGTTTCTATGGTTCGAGTCAGAGCCAAGACGTGAAAAAACGGACGCGATCTGCGTCCGTTTTTTGCGTTCATTTCATTTCCAACGGCTGGTCACAGGACAGCTTTACCACCCTGTTCCCCTGCACCAGCAGCAGATAGTAGGTCTTCCCCGCCTGCCGCTGCCATGCCTGTCCGTCCTTGCTTTCGGTCTGCGTCCAATCGGCTTCCGCTAGAATCTGATTCACCACGGCAGACTGGAACACGCCGCCTTTGCAGTGATAAACGGTGCTGCTCAGGGACAGGTCTTCCCAGCTCTCCCAATAGTCCGTCCGGGTGACCAGGAGGGAACCGGTCTGCTCATAGCTGGCCGCCTGGAGGTTGGTGGGATGCAAGTCCAGGTCTTCCGCGTGTACCACGTCGCTGACGCTGTTGCGCCAGGCGCAGTTCCCCACCTCTGCGCGGGAGTCACTAGGCGTGGCAGCCGAAAGGAGCAACGCGATGCCCAGTACCACTGCCAGGATCAGAGACATGGCGGAATATAGGGTCTCCGTTTTGCCCCAATGGAGCCGCACATATCCGTATACCATACCTGCGACTAGGAACAGGAGCAACGCACAGAATGCCAACATGTTGGTCACTAAGTCGAGAAGCAAGGCGACCAACGCCAACAGCAACCACACACCAGCCGCCACTTGCAGTCCACTGCGCAGCAACATCCCGCTCCGTTTGGGTGTCCGCGCTCCCCTGCTGAAACACTGCCTCCCTAGCCAGAGCAGGTAGTAGATGCTGCCGATTGCAAACAACGGGAACGCGCAACGGAGGAAGATGCCCAGGTTGGACAGGTACCAGGTTGGTTCTGTGGGGAGTGGGATGCCGTTGACCCAAGCGACGGCCAACAACGCGGCTGTCAAGAGCAATACGATGAGCCAAGCACGGAATGCGTAGAAGGAAAGCCGCTTGCTCTGCCTTTGCGCCGACGTCTGCGGTTCCTGGCAGGGCATGGATTCGTAGATGTCAAAGTGGTTGATGGTGGCCACAGGACGCCAGCCCTGCGCTTGTTTTTCCGTGACGATTTCGGCCAGCTTTTCCCCCTGGTAGGCATCGCAGGTGACGTGATAACGCAGGTCGGTGCGGTTGGTCTCCTGGAACGGCACCCGGAAGGTCATGCCATCCTGTTCCACCGCCAGCATCCAGCCCTTTTGTGCCTGCTCGTTCAGGTAGGCTTCCACGCCCTTTCGGTCTAGGGGCAGGTAGGCAAACCACTGTTTCTTTTGCTTCAAAGGAATCGCTCCTTTTATAGTTGAATTGGGACGGGTCTGACGATCTCCAACGTGTCCGGCGTCACGTGACATTCCAGCGCCTGGATGTGGACGCCAGCCCTTTGCGCCATGCGCAAGGTTTCCCCAAACTGTGGGTGGGTGGCGTCGTTGGGTCGGAAGCAGGTCATGCCCTCCATTTGGATGACGAATACGATCCACGGGGTGAAGCCCTCCGCTTGGGCGGCGATCAAGCCTTTGATGTGCTTGACGCCACGTTCTGTGGGGGCGTCCGGGAATTTTGCCACACCGTTTTCCTCCAGGGTGACGCCTTTGACCTCTACTAAGTGACGGGTTTCTCCTTGCTCCAGGTAGAAGTCAAATCTGGAATCTCCGTGGCGAAATTCTGGGCGAATCAGCGTCAAATCCGGTAAAAATGATCCCTTTCGGATGTATTCTCCAAACACCGCGTTGGGTGCCTGGGCATCCATATTGATGAGTAGATTTCCCTTCTTCACGGCGATCAAATCGAAGTTTGTTTTTCGATTGGGGTTGTCTGCGCGATTCAAGTACACCGTTGCATCTGGTGTCAGCAATTCTCTGCATCGGCCGGTGTTTTTCACATGGCAGCGCTCTGCCGTACCATTGATCTCCACTTCCGCGATGAAGCGATTGGGACGGGATTTGAATGTTCCGATGCAAATATT
>CAKTHW010000041.1 GCA_934565425.1 uncultured Oscillospiraceae bacterium | reverse complement strand
TGATTATATTATACAAGTTTTTTTATCAAATGTCTAGGGGATACCGTGGAACTCGTTGGACGAATTTCACCTGATTCAATCCCCGCCGCTATTTGACTTCTAAGGTCTATTTTCTCCATGTAGACTCACAAAACTCAGGGAGATAATCTGTGGGGTATGTAGGTATATACCCCCTGACCGTCCCGCTCTACTTCTCCCTGTGGTGTGGGAGAAAACAGGACACGTAGATTCAACCGTCTAATCTCCCTCTTACGGAAGGCCGCTGCAGCGGCATCTTGTAGGTCGCTCCGCTCCCGAAATCGCTCCCGCTCTTTCCGTAGAGAGAAAGAGGTGGTGTTCCATCCACCAGCACTGCCTGACCCTGAACGCCCTGCTCCTCACCCAATAGCTGTCCCGCGCTATTTCTTTTTAAGAATTGAAATACCGTAAGGTAGTCCGTGGCTATGCGGCTTCCCACCCTAGCCACTTCCGCAATCAGCAACCCTTCTCATCCCATTTCCTTCTACGGGCTAAAAAAATGAATCTCTACGCGAAGCGTTACAAGTCCCGCCTCCTGTCGCAGAACAGCTCTCCCCTCGACCATCCACGTCGGCTCCGTCCTGCCAGCCCTCTTCGCTGATCTCCAACCTACCTCGCCCTCACGCTTTCTTTTGTAGAAAGCTCCAACCTCTCCTGCGAGAAGGTCATGGCCGGGAAGCCTGACCACCTTCCGTTACGCCGTCCCCACCAACAGGAAAAGTTCTCCTACTTCATTTTTCTTGTACGGGCTAAAAATAAAAAATCTTCGGGAGCGCAGCGACCTAACAAGCCCGCCGCCGCAGCGGCCATACACAGGATAAAGATATGACGGCACTCCCACCTTCCGAAACCTAGCTCACCTCCGGCGAACAACACAGCGCTCCCCCACATTCACCACGCCCTTACCCACTTTTCCTTCTAGCTGCCAACCTACGCTCTTTCGCCCCTACCATCTCCCATTCATCCCCGGCGTAGCCCTGCCCACCACCAGCGTTACAGAACTGCTACCCAAACAAGCAAGACAGCTCATCTCACTTTTCTCTCTACGGGCTACGCCGCAGGCGTGCTTCTTCCTTTTTCTTCTACGGACTACCCGCCTCTCCCCAGGCCGGGGCGAAGTGATGGGACGGCTGATCTACTGATACGCCACGGACTACCTTACAAGAAATAGAGGTGTGACGGAAAGAATTACTATATATGTATATATAGATATAAGATATAACACAAGTATCTCAACAGCTAAAAAATATTGATATATCAACACAAAATCACAATCCACTCTTTCTGTCTAAGTACGCCTATTTTTCTGCCAAAGTACGCCTACCCGGTGGAGTGAACACACTTTGTTAACAATTTATTCACAATTAAATGTTGAGCTTCAGGCCACAGACATCTAAAGAAGCGCAGAATTTCAAGGATGTGGAGAGGTTGCCGTGTGTTGCAGACAGAATTGTAAGGTGTGTCCAAAAATTCTGTTTGTTAACAGTTTGTTCACGTATGTTCATAATTCATTCATAATCATCTATAAGCGCCCAGTATATTTCCTATCAGAATATTTCGAGTTGGATTTCGCACGAGTTCCACTCTAGTCCCTTGACGTTTGAAAGAAAAACCTATATATTATAATCACGGTCGTGGAGACGCGACGATAATTTTTATAAGGAGGTAGCATACTATAGATAAACGCTACGAATCAATTGAACGAGGTCCAGACAACACCTACGGTATTTTTAGACGCGGACACGGCTTCCGCCCTCTGCGCCCAGACGAAGAAATCAAAGTAATCCAGAGGCGAGGGGAGCGAGGCATTGATGTCTTTAGAGCGAATGCTCGTGTCCGATCTGACGAACAGTTCATATTCTTGAGGTTGCCAAAACAAGCTGGGGAATGTTTTTGTCCGGACATCACTCTGGCAAACTTAGCCAGGGTCACTATGCTGGCGACGCACATGCAGTATTCAGAGAACCCGATGCAGGACGGGAGTGTGGTGGTGGCTGGCCGCACGAAAGCGCAGCACCCAATGTCAAAGAGTGAGGCCCAAGATATCTTACAGATTGGGAAAGACGCCTTTTACAAATTTTTAGGCGATATGGAGCGGGCGCGGCTGGTAGACGAAAGTACCCAGGGAGGCTTGATCCTGAGCAACTGGCTGTTCGCTAAGGGTAGGCTGCCGAGGCAAAAAAGATACGTCGCCCCGACTGCACGATTGTCTGTGCCCAAATATCAAAGACTGTATACGGACAACGCGAAGAGCGCGAAAGAGATTGGCACCCTACTCCGACTGACCCCATTTATACATAAGAGCGAGCATGTGTTGTGCCGGAACCCGTACGAAGAAAATCTAGACTTGATCGCGCCGCTCACATTTACGGACGTCTGCCGAGTGCTGGGCAGAAGCACCAATAATGTTGATAAGTACAGGAAGCGATTTGAAAAAAGTATGTCTAGCATGGCGGTTCGGGACGAGCAATCGACGCAACCTCTGTGTACGGTAAATGACTATCGTGAAGGGCGGTATGCCATTTTTATAAACGCAGAACTTGTCTGCTTCAAAGAGTTGATGCCCCTATGTCAGTAACCAAAATAGTAGCAATGCTGTCCGGCTGTGATGCGTCTGATGTCCAGTATGGCGAGGGCGCGCTATCCAGCAATTCGGTGTTTCCTCCTAGCGCCGCTTATGATCTCCAGGGTTTCTGTGCTGGCGTTACGCTGGACACCCTGCCTAGGCTTGTGGCCTTGTCCCTCCACACTATCCCAGTGATAGAAATAGACTTCAGTAAAGGTGACGGAAACGATAGTAGTCCTGATGGCGATAGCGGCGCAGACGACAGCGACAGCGACAACGCTAGCGATGACAGCTCTGACCTAGACGCTTTCGATATGCCCGAAACTGAAGACAGTCATTGGCATGTGATTCTTTCTAGTAGCACGCGCTCTCCTCAGATAGCTACTAGAACCGAGATTGGAGAGATTGCTATGCTTGATAAGAGTGGCTTAGATAATTTATTTTTAAAATGTGTTCCCTTAAATATACTTCGACCAGACTGGTCTGGTCATTGGTATATAAATGATGATTTCTTTCTACGTGGAACTAAGCCAACAAGCGGGTCGTGGCAATATGTTAGGGTTCGAAAAGTTAAAAAAGACACCTTCCTCCAGCTCTATAAAAAAGGAACCGGCAATTTAAAATACATAGGAGCTGTGCTGAGGCTAACACCAAACCTTAACTGTGAACACAACTACCTTTGCTACAACCCGGATGAAACACGTAGTAACGAGATTGTCCCCTTAGCCGCCCAAGATATTTGCAGGGTGCTAGGTTACGAGCCGCGCCGGGCTTCCTACTACATAGACAAACTCAAGGAAAAATTTTTAGGGATCACTTTTAAGCACGATGGCGTAGAGCAACAGCTCTGCCGAATTGACAAAGACGGGAACAACTACCTAGTAATGGTGAACCCCAACGTCATCTACGCCGACGGCCCGTCAGAGTACAAACGGATCTGCCTGGAGCTGTACTGGGGTTACCCGGACCCGTTCGACGCTCCGTTCCGACGGTATCCCTATCATCATATAAAAGGCTCGACACTAGACTACGTAAACAGAGCAAACTGAATGGGTATATAGACATATACCCTACCGATTATCTCCTTCGTTTTCCTACAGCTACACAGGGGCTTTTACACCAAACTGACCATCTGATAGGAGGTGATAGACATCAGCACACACAACACCTGCACCAATTTGTGTAAGTGCTGCGTGTGGTACGACGACTGTAACTCGTTTCAGGAAAATATGAAAACCGACACTACCCCAGAAAAAAATAGTGTATACTTACATTATCGCCTGGACAACAGGCATAAAATTTTCGGCCTGATCCTTTCCACGGGGGATGGGGCTATAGAACAAAAGGAGATTCGACATTGAGCAAAAAGTCAAATGTTTTTTATCACAACAAAGCTTTTAATAAACTAACAACAGCTACTACTTACATACTGGCTGCGGCAAGAGGTTTGCCCCAGCCCCTCACCTTCTCAGAACCATGTAATATACAACATTGCATAAGGGCGAGCCATTTTGGGAATTCTAACCACATCCTGAAAGGAGGTTGACTGGTTGGAAATTCACGTTTGCGACGAAAACAAGCTCATCGACATCTGGCTCACCAATGCTGAAAAAGACAACTCCCGCTTGATAGATTCTCTAAAGCCCCTCTATCAAACCTACCGAAATCTGAACTACACCGTCGCCGTATTCAAGTCCGGTTCTCAAGATCTCTATAGGCAGACCAGCGACTTACTCTGTCACAATCGGAAGCGGCTGGCCGAACTAGAGGTACAGCAAGCCAAACAGTGCGGCGGGACACTTCTTTCTTCCCCGGCATGACCTACAGCGGTCATCCCTATCCTGAAACCGAGCAGGGAAAAGATATATTTTCCTGCTCCTTTTTGTTGCTTTCTTAGCTACTCACTGATACAATGTTGTTATAATCATCAATAAATCTAACGTTTATATTGATATAAAATTAAGAATTTCTTAGAAAGGAGGACCGCTATGATCCAGCATTTTAATATCGCCGGATACTGCCGCATCTCAGTAGATGAGGAACTAGACCGGGATAATATGTCTATCGAGAACCAAAAAAACATCATCAAAAAATTTGTCAAAGACACCTTTCCTAATAGTAGCTTAACCTTTTATGAAGACCGTGACCGTTCCGGATACACATTCCAACAGCGTGATGGCTATCAAGCCATGCGGCGAGAATTGATGAACCATCAATATGACATCCTGGTAGTCAAGGATTTCTCCCGTTTTTCCCGCCGCAACAGCCGCGGCCTGGTAGAACTAGAGGATCTTCGTGACGTCGGTATACGCATCATCTCCATCGGGGATGGCATTGACTTTCCGAATGATAATGATTGGTTAAAAATTCAATTTCAATTTCTCCTCAACGAAGTGCCTGTCACTGATACCAGTAAAAAGGTAAAATCTGTCGTCAAGCGGCGACAGGAGGAAGGCGAGTGGATCTGCGCCGCGCCCTATGGCTACATCACCAACAAACAGAAACAATTTGAGGTTGTCCCAACGGAAGCAGATATTATCCGTCAAATTTTCCAGCTCTATATTGATGGCTGGGGGTACAAGCGCATTGCCAATCACCTCACCGATCAGGGTGTCCCTACCCCCCGTATGTCTGAGCGGGACAGAAAGGAGTCCGCCGGTGAAGAATACCACCGAAAGGTAAAATCCACTTGGAGCATCACCACAATACAAGGTATCCTGGACAATGATTTTTATATTGGAACCCTTCGGCAAGGCAAATACACCCGTAAAAAAATCAACGGTGCTGATATAAAACAGGAGGAAGAGAAACACCTTATCTTTGAGCACCACCACCAAGCCATCCTGGACTATCGCACCTTCGCCATTGCCAGGGCACAACGAGCAGAGCGGAGCCGAAACAACTATCGAGGCGTAAAGCAGCGCGACCATATCTATTCCGGCTTTCTATTTTGTGGGGACTGTGGCAGCCCTATGTTCTCTATGAGCCGCAACAACCAGGCAGATGCCTATCGCTGCGGCACATACCACCGTCGCGGCTTAAAAGGCTGTACCAGCCACTTCATTCGAGCGGATAAGCTAGATGAGTTGATCAAGCTCTACGTCAGGAAGGTCAAAGACCATTCCACCTCTATGTTGGAACAGTTGAACGCCGACCTCAAGCGAGAAACAGAGGACATTCAGGAGACCGAGCGAGCATCGGAAAACCTGACCCAAATATTAGAGCAATTGCAGGAGGAACTGAAAGCCACCAAGCGTCAGCGCATCCGTGACCTGATGAAGCACCCGGACCAGGAAGCGCTGATTGAGGAAACCTATGATGATCTGGAAACGGAGCTGGCACAAAAGATCCATGGCATCAAGCACCAGATTGACCTGAGCACCGACAAACGCAACACCATCATCCGTGTAAACCGTGTTGCCAAAACCGCGCTGGATGTGTTTGATGACATTCTGAACAAGAAAACATTGGAGCGGAATGATCTAATTTTAATGGTAGAGAAAATCATCGTATTTGAAGACCATATCGAACTGCAACTCAAAGCGGATATTGACCAGATTATTCGCTGCGGCACCTTGAAAGATGAGGAGAATTGTGCTATAAATTTTAAGCACGGCACGAAAGACGCCATCGTTCAGTCCATTCCCCACAGAACGGACAAAGTTTTTCGTGTCGATGTTATCAGTGACGGCGACCCGTTGGAGATCTACACGGACAAGGACGGGGAAGTCATCTTCAAAAAATACTCCATGATGGGCGGCCTGAGCGAATTTGCCAGCCAGATCTGCGAAACCGTCCACAAGACCGTTCATCAGCCTGCCATCATCACCGACCGGGACAGCATCATCGCCCTGGCTGGTCTGGTGCGGCGGGAATGGATGGAGAAACCTATCTCCCCTACCCTGGAGAACATCCTGGAATCTCGTCAGCTCTACGAGCACCAGGCCGGCGCAGCCCCCTTCCTGGTCACGGAGAGTAAATCCGGCCTTTTTGTCTCCCTGGCCGCCCCCATCATCGCCCAGGGCGATGTGCTGGGCTGTCTGCTGCTGGCGGACACCGAAGGGAGCTGGGTTCCCGGTGAGACCGAACGGACCCTGCTGGAGACCATCTCCGGCTTCCTGGGACGCCACATGGAAGGGTGAACGATGCCCGCAAGACTCATTTCGCCGGGCATTTTGCCCGGCACTTTTTCTTTCTTCTTCCACCGTTTCCACTCATTCCCCGCATCGTTTGGGCAGAACGTCCAATTTCATCTCGTCCATTTTCCGCTTTTACAGCTATTTTTCCCTTGACATTGATAGGTGGCGCGCCTATAATGACAATATCACTTTCGTACATAAAAGCGGTGCTACATAAAAGCATCATATTGAGAAAGTAAATAGGAGGAATCACTACCATGAAAAAACAATCTAAGCTTTTGGCCCTGCTTCTGGCTTGTGCCATGACCTTGGCATTGTCCGCCTGCGGCGGCAACTCTGCCACCACCAGCACCCCCGCCGGCTCCGCCGCACCTGCCGCTTCCGGCTCCGCTGCTGCCACCGGCGACAAGACTTATACCATCGGCATCTGCCAGCTGGTTCAGCACAATGCGCTGGACGCCGCCACCAAGGGCTTTAAGGACGCTCTGACTGAAAAGCTGGGCGACAAGGTCAAGTTCGTTGAACAGAACGCCGCTGGCGACTCCGCCACCTGCGCCACCATCTGCAACCAGTTCGTCTCCAGCAATGTGGACCTGATCATGGCTAACGCCACTCCCGCTCTGCAGGCTGCCACCGCTGCCACCAACTCCATTCCCATCCTGGGCACCTCTGTCACCGACTACGGCACTGCACTGTCCATCGCCGATTGGAAGGGCACCACTGGCACCAATGTCACCGGCACCGCCGACCTGGCTCCTCTGGACAAGCAGGCTGAGATGATCAAGACCCTGTTCCCTGACAAGAAGAACGTGGGTATCCTGTACTGCTCCGCAGAACCCAACTCCAAGTATCAGTCCACCGAGATCACCAAGTATCTGACTGACGCTGGCTACACCTGCAAGGAATACACCTTCGCCGACAGCAACGACGTAGCAGCCGTCACCAAGACCGCTTGTGACGAGAGCGATGTCCTGTATGTCCCCACCGACAACACCGCTGCTTCCTGTGCCGAATCCATCAACAACATCGCCGAACCTGCTAAGGTGCCCATCGTCGCTGGCGAATCCGGCATCTGCACCGGCTGCGGCGTGGCAACCCTATCCATCGACTACTATGACCTGGGTGTCGTCACCGGCAACATGGCATACGAAGTCCTGGTCAACGGCGCTGACCCCGCTACCACCGAAATTCAGTTCGCACCCAAGACCACCTATCAGTACATGGCAGATCGCTGTGAAAAGCTGGGCGTCAAGGTTCCCTCTGACTACGTGGCTATCGAAGTGGAAAAGTAATCTAAACCCTTTCGCAAACCAACAAAACTGCATACTTTCATCGATTTAAGTTACAGTTTTCTATCTTTTCTCTTTCCTATACACCAAAAGGATCGGGGTGCCATGTTCCCATGGCACCCCCATGCCTGTTTTTCGACATCCTGGGTTTTCTCTTGCATTTTCATCCAGTTTTGTCACCGTTATCCTACAACTATTGAGGAGGAACCGTTATGTCTTATCTTGCTTCCCTCAACCCCTTAAATCTGTTGGGCGCTATGCCCGGCAACGTGGCACAGGGCCTCATTTGGGGCCTGATGGCCTTGGGGGTCTACATCACCTTCCGCCTGCTGGACTTCGCTGACCTGACCGTAGACGGCAGCTTTGCCACCGGCGGTGCCGTCACCGTGGTGCTCATCCTCCACGGCTGGTCCGTCCCTGCTGCCCTGCTCATCGCCATCCTGGCAGGTCTGGCCGCCGGTCTCATCACCGGCCTGCTCCACACCCTCCTGGGCATCCCGCCCATCCTGGCCGGCATCCTGACCCAGATCGCCCTGTACTCCATCAACCTGAACATCATGGGCATGGCCAACCTGGCCGTCAGTGTGGATCAGTATCCCCTGCTCCTCTCCTCCCGGAAGATCACCGCTTCCATCCTCATCGCCCTGGTGCTCATCGCCATCGTCATCATGGCCCTCTACTGGTACTTCGGCACCGAACAGGGCAGTGCCATCCGCGCCACTGGCTGCAACCCGGCTATGAGTAAGGCACAGGGCATCAACATCAGCGTCACCAAGGTCATCGCGCTGAGCCTGTCCAACGCTCTCGTCGCCCTGTCCGGCGGTTTCATGGCACAGTATCAGGGGTTTGCCGACATCAACATGGGCCGCGGCGCCATCGTCATCGGCCTGGCCGCGGTCATCATCGGCGAGGTCATCGGCGAAGCGCTGCTGGGCAAGCACCTGAACTTCTTCGGCAAGCTGTCCTTCGTGGTCATCGGCGGCATCATCTACTACATCGTGGTGGGCATCGTCCTCTGGCTCAAGCTGCCCTCCAACGACCTGAAGCTGTTCACCGCAGTCATCGTGGCCATCTTCCTGGCCGTCCCCTACCTCAAGGGTCAATCCAAGTCCTCCTTCAAGAAGGCGGCAAAGAAGGGAGCGCAGAACAATGCTTGATCTCATCAATGTTCACAAGACATTCAACCCCGGCACCATCAACGAAAAGGTAGCGCTGGACGGCGTAAACCTCCACTTAGACGACGGGGATTTCTGCACCATCATCGGCGGCAACGGCGCCGGCAAATCCACCACCCTGAACGCCGTCGCCGGCGTGTGGCCGGTGGACGAAGGCACCATCCTCATCGACGGTCAGAACGTCACCGGCGTTCCTGAGCACAAGCGAGCCGCTTACCTGGGGCGAGTGTTCCAGGACCCCATGACCGGCACCGCTGCCATCCTGGGCATCGACGAAAACCTGGCTCTGGCCGCTCGCCGCGGCTCCCGTCGTGGCCTGAAGTGGGGCGTCACCAAGACAGAACGGGAACACTACCGGGAACTGCTGAAGGAGCTGGACCTGGGTCTGGAAGACCGCCTGACCGCCAAGGTCGGCCTGCTCTCCGGCGGCCAGCGTCAGGCGCTGACCCTGCTCATGGCCACCCTGCGCAAGCCCAAGCTGCTGCTGCTGGACGAGCACACGGCGGCACTGGACCCCAAGACCGCAGAGAAGGTGCTGCACACCACCGACCGCATCATCCGGGATCAGAATCTGACCGCTATGATGGTCACCCACAACATGAAGGACGCCATTGCCCATGGCAACCGGCTCATCATGATGCATGAGGGCAAGGTCATCCTGGACATCTCCGGCGAGGACAAGCAGAAGCTGACCGTCCCCGACCTGATGCACCAGTTCGAAGTGGTCAGCGGCGAAGAATTCGCCAACGACAAGGCTATCCTGGCTTGATTCGCTTTTCAAATCTAAAAAAACTGCCTCGGAATCCGCTTCCGAGGCAGTTTTCTTATGCTTGATCGGTCAAAAAGCGGGTCTCCCACGCCCGCAGCAGCTGGCAGTCTTCCTCTGTGTGGAACCAGTGCCGTCCGCCCTTCCGCAGGCAAAATTCGCAGTGGAACCGCTCCACAAAATCCTCGACCGTAGCCAGGTCGGTCAGGTGATCCAGCTCACCAAAACAGATGGTGGTGCGGGGCGCCCAGCGGGTGACCGGGTGGGCTTTGGCATCGGCGTACACCGACCAAGAAAACCGCTCGCCGTTTTCCGCCAGCACTTCCCCTTCCCGCTCCAGCTGTTCCAGGGTCACGCCACTCCACGCCATGGTCTTCTCGATGAGCTGGCACAGATCCACCACCGGCGAGGCGAACAGGCACCGTTCCAGCTCCTCCCCCGGCAGCGCCTGCATACTGAACCAAGCGCCCATACTGGTGGCGTACAGCCCTACCGTTTTCCACCGGCTGCGCAGGGTCTGATACACCGTTTGCAGCTCCGGGCTGATCTGGACGGGCGTGAACGGCTCCGGCAAGCCCTTCCGCTCCCCGTGTTCCGGCAGGTCGATGGACACCACCTGCCAGCCGTGGGCGTCTGCCACTTCTGCAAAGTCCAGCGCTTCCTCCTTGCTGCCCATTTTGCCGTGGACATAGAAGAACACCCGCTCCGACGGCGCTCCCAGCACCAATGCCGGAAGGCCGCACAGCAACTCTTTCCGCTGTTCCATCATTTCTCCTCCATCCGCTTCAAAATACTGTCTAACAGCAAGTCAGCCGCCGCCTCTTTGGTCACCATGGGCAGCTCGTCCATCCCGTCCTTGGTAATGAGGGTCAGCAGATTGGTGTCCACGCCGAAGCCGGCACCTTCCACCTTCAGATTGTTGGCGGCGATCATGTCCACCCGCTTCTTCTCCAGCTTTTTGCGGGAGTTTTCCACCATGTTCTGAGTCTCCATGGAGAACCCACACAAAAACTGCCCCGGCTGCCGGTGTTGTCCCAGCCAGCCCAGAATGTCCTGGGTGCGTTCCAGCGGGATGGACAGGGCGTCATCGGACTTCTTCATCTTGTCCTCTGCCACCACCGTCGGCCGATAATCTGCCACGGCAGCCGCTTTGATGATAATGTCCTGCTCCGCCGCACGTGTCGTCACCGCTTCGAACATCTCCTGCGCAGACACCACGTCCACCGTCTCCACATAGGGCAGCCGCTTCAACGCCACCGGCCCGGAGACCAATGTCACCTGTGCCCCACGCCGTGCCGCCGCCTGGGCGATGGCGTAGCCCATCTTGCCGCTGGAGTGGTTGGTGAGGTAGCGCACCGGGTCCAACGCCTCCTGGGTGGGGCCAGCGGTGACCAGCACCTTTTTCCCCACCATATCCTTCTCATGGGCCAGATCGTGGAGGATGACCTGCAGCAGCGCCTCCGGCTCCGGCAGCTTTCCCTTGCCCACGGCGCCGCAGGCCAGATACCCGCTGGCAGGCTCCACCACCTCCCAGCCGTAGTGCCGCAGGATGTTCAGGTTGTCCTGGGTCACCGGATTCTCGTACATCTTGGTGTTCATGGCCGGCACCACAATTTTGGGGCAGTTGCAGGCCAACACGGTGGTGGTCAGCATATCGTCCGCCAGGCCGTGGGCCAGCTTGGCGATGACGTTGGCGGTGGCAGGCGCGATCATCACCAGGTCCGCCTGGTCGGCCACGGCGATATGCTCCACCTGGAAGGAGAAATTCCGGTCGAAGGTGTCCACCAACGCCTTGTTGCCGGTCAGCGTCTCAAAGGTCACCGCCGTGATAAATTGCGTGGCGTTCTGGGTCATGAGCACCTGCACATTGCACCCCAGCTTCACCAGAGCGGAAGCCAGGTTGGGCATTTTATACGCGGCGATCCCGCCGGTGACCCCCAGCACCACCGTCTTTCCCTGTAACATAGCAGTACCTCCTCTGTCTGCATTTGGATTGGTCTTAGTATAGCAAATGTTCGCCACAGCGTAAAGAAGGACACCTCTAAAGAGGTGTCCTTTTGGGTATGATATTATGTAGTTACTTACAGCAATTCTTGCAGCCACGGGATTTCCCAGACTGCGCCACAGAACCGGAATAAATGGTCTTGGAACGCGCCAGGGACGGGCAGCTGGTGCGCTTGTGATACACCGAGCCGCCAGGCGTCCAGTAGACGGTGCCGCCAACGGAAGAGGTCTTGCCGTTGCCAGAGGAGTTCTCCCAACCGCCAGAGCTGTTTTTCTTGGACTGCTGAGCCTTTTGCTGTGCAGCTTTCTGTGCGGCAGCTTTTTCGGCCGCAGCCTTCTGATCCGCATCGTACTGCTTCTTCAGCTTTTCATAGCTGGCATTGCCGGCTTTCAGCGTGTCATAGTTGGTCACATAGGCCTGGCAATCCTTGGGCAGCGCTTTGTACTGAGCGGTCAACTGATCCAGCTGGCTCTTACTGTTCAAGGTCACCGTGCCCAGAGCTTGGATGCCCTTGACCACCGACTCCGCCTGTTTCTTGTATTCTTCATCCAGCTTAGCCGTCTTCTTGATCTGTTTTTCCGCCTGTTTCAGGGCATCATAGTTGGTGATGCGCGCCTGCACGGACTGGCTGCACTGGTCATAGT
>CAKTHW010000040.1 GCA_934565425.1 uncultured Oscillospiraceae bacterium | reverse complement strand
GTGTAGGACAATACGCTCACCTCGTGTTCATGTTTGTGTGGTAACTTCATTGTACACCTTGGGTTGCGTATTGTCCTCTTTTTTTCTGCTGTTGCACTTCGGATTGTAATCTGTCACCTCCCCTTACACAGGGGAGGCGTTCGAAGGTGGAGCGTTCCGTTATGATAATAGCAAAAAAGAGGTCAGAACCGAAGTTCTGACCTCTTTTTATGTCGGATTCAGACCAGCATCAACAGCGTGCCGCCCACGATGAGGAGCAGGCCGACCAGTGCTTTCCGGGTGAGCTTCTCGTGGAAGACCACGTAGGAGAAGACGATGGTGACCAGGATGCTCAGCTTGTCGATGGGAACGACCACGCTGGCGAGGCCGTCCTTCAGGGCTTTGTAGTAGCACAGCCAGGACGCGCCGGTGGCGATGCCGGACAGCGCCAGGAACCCCAGCTCGCCCTTGGGGATGTCGCGCACCGTGCCCTGTTTGCCGGTGACGAACACCACCACCCAGGCCATCACCAGCACCACGCCGGTGCGGATGGCGGTGCCGAAGTTGGAGTCGATGCCGTCGATGCCCACCTTGCCCAGGATGGAGGTGAGGCTGGCGAAGACGGCGGAGAGGACGGCGTAGATCAGCCACGCGCGGCTCTTGGGCCCCTCGCCGGTGTCCTCCTTCTTCTGGATCATCAGGTAGGTGCCGATGGCGATGGCCACGATGGCGATGCCTTTGGTCAGGCTGATGCCCTCTTGAAAGAAGATGAGGGCCAGGAGGATGGTCAGGATGGTGCTGGATTTGTCGATGGGCACCACCTTGTTCACCTCGCCCAGCTGGAGGGCTTTGAAGTAACACAGCCAGGAAGCGCCGGTGGCCAGGCCGGAGAGGATGAGGAAGCACCAGGTCTTGCCGCTGACGGCGGCGAAGTCGTGGTCCGCGCCGGTGACCAGCACCATGAGCCAGGAGAACACTAGCACCACGATGGTGCGCAGGGCCGTGGCTACGTTGGAGTCGGTCTTTTTGATGCCGCATTTGGCTAGGATGGAGGTCAGCCCTGCGAAGAGGGCGGAGCCGAAGGCATATGCGATCCACATTTGCCAACACCTTCTTTATGAAATAAAACGCTTACCCCTTGTACTCCGGACAGCGATACCGAGGCTTGCCCACGCTCTTCTTGCCGTACTCGATGGCCTTCATGGGGCAGAGGGTGATGCAGCGCATACAGTGGGTGCAGCGGTCCCCCCACTGGGGCAGGCCGTCCACCATCTGGATGTTGTTCAGCGGGCACACCTGGGCGCACCGTCCACAGCTGGCGCAGCTTCGCGTGATGTGGAAGGGCTTGGCGTGGACGATGAAGCGGTAGAAGAGGCGGTTCACCAGGCCGGATTTCAGGCCGTCCAGAAACCGTTTTTTCCGGGGTGCAAAGGGGACGCCCTGCTGGATGGCGGCGATGCCGGTCTCCAGGGTTTTCCGGGCACTGTCCATGATGGGCACACAGGCGGCGTCGTCGGGGACGGGGAACATGGCCAGGTAATTTTCGGGCATGACCACCTCCAGGACGCCTCGGAAGTTCCAACCCTTCTCGGCACAGAGCTTCCGCAGGTGCGCTTCCGCGCCGCCGATGTCCTCGCCGCAGGTCATGACGAAATAGGCGTCACGGCTGCCGGTGAACTGGCCTTGGCGGAGGTAGTCGGCAAAGATGTGAGGGATGCGCCAGGCGTAGGTGGGCGAAACGAACACCCAGGGCCGCTGGGCGTCCAGCTGCGCTGGGTGTCCGGTCTGGATGTCCCTCCCGGCGTCCGTCAGGGTGTCGCCGGTGCGGTCGGCGAGCATGCTGGCCGCGTAGCGGCTGTTCCCGGTGCCGGAAAAGTAGACGACCATATCAGATGACCAGGCTGTTGCAGTGGTCGATCTGGTGCTGGACGATGCGGGCCAGGAAGCCGCTGAAGGAAGCGGTCTGTTCGTGGAAGTGCTCGTCCTGATACTTGACCACGATGGTCTCATAGCGCTTGGCGGTGTGACGGCGTTCCAGGCAGATGCAGTATTCTTCGGCGGGATACAGGTCGTTCTTCTCGATGACTTCCGGGTTGAACATGAGCTTGACGGCGCCATCGTTGTCGATATCTTTGATGACGATGATGCGCTTGGTGTAGCCGATCATGTTGGCGGCCATGCCGGTGACCTTGCCGTTGTCCAGGAAGGTGTCCAGCAGGTCCTTTGCGGCGCCGTTGACGTCCATGGGGGTGGCAGGCTCACAGGGCTGCACGAGGGTGAAGATGTCCTTGACGATGGGTTTTACCATGGGAATTACCTCCGTTGTAATGTTCTGCCCTTATTTTAGCACAGTCGGATGGAATTTTGTAGTGGGGCGGCGAGAAATATTTCCGGATGGGAAGAGGGGGAGACAAGGGGGTGCAGAATATGGTATAATGAAGAAAATTGCGCCAAAGGAGTGGTTTTATGTACGAATTGATCCCAGTCACCCCACACTGCTATTACATCCAAAGCCCCGCCAAGATCGGTCTGGTGGAGCTGGGTCAGGGGGAAGTATGCCTGATCGACAGCGGCAATGACAAGGACGCCGGGCGACGGGTGCGCAAGGTGCTGGACGGCAACGGCTGGAAGCTCCGCGCCATCTACAACACCCATTCCAACGCCGACCACATCGGCGGAAACCAGTACCTCCAGCGCCAGACCGGCTGCGCCATCTACGCCCCCGGCATGGACTGCGCCTTCACCCGTCACCCCGTCCTGGAGCCGTCCTACCTGTACGGCGGCTTCCCGCCCAAGGCCCTGCGGCACAAGTTTTTGATGGCTCAGCCCAGCGACGCCCAGTATCTCACGCCGGAATGCCTGCCGGAGGGGTGGGAGAGCATCCCCCTGCCCGGGCACTTCTTCGACATGGTGGGATTCCGCACCCAGGAGGATGTGGTGTACCTGGCGGACTGCCTGTCCAGCAAGGAGACGTTGGAGAAGTATCGCATCGGCGTCCTCTACGACGTGGCCGCCTACCTGGACACCCTGGAGCAGGTGAAGACCATGACCGCTCGCACCTTCGTCCCCGCCCACGCCGACGCCACCGAGGACATCGCGCCCCTGGCTCAGTACAACATCGACCAGGTGCATCAGGTGGCGGAGGACATTTTGGCGCTGTGCCGGGAACCGGTGCAGTTCGAGACGATTTTGCAGGAGCTGTTCACCGGGTACGGACTGGAGCTGAACCTGGAGCAGTACGTGCTGGTGGGCAGCACGGTGCGTTCCTACCTGGCCTGGCTGGTGGACGGCGGGCAGGTGCGCTACGGGTTTGACCAGAACCGGCTGCTGTGGGAGCGGGCGTGATTTTCGGAAATCTTAAAGGAAAACGCTTGAAAAAGTTCGGTTTTTTCTGCTAGAATAGAGGCAAACACAGAGAAAGACCGACAGGGGGCTGACATCCTGTCGTACAAGGAGGAAACTTGACCATGAGTCGATCCCAAAGAGACGCCAAGGGCGGCAAGCGGGTGAAGAAAGAGCAGCAGCCCAGCCGGAGGGGTATCCGGTGGACGTTCGCGGTGTGCTGTGTGCTGGCCATCGCCCTGCTGGCGTTGTGGCAGACCGGTATGCTGCCCTTCCCAGGGCAGACGTCCGACCCCACCCCGTCCAGCAGCATCACCAGCGCGGAACCGGACACGTCCACCCCGGCTGCCCAGCCGACCCAGCCGGACGCGTCTACCAGCCAGACCACCGAGGAGCCTACCCAGGAGCCGGACACCCCCTGGAACCTCATCCTGGTCAACCGCTGGCACCCCCTGCCCGAGGGCTACCAGCCCCAGCTGATGACCCTCTCCAACGGCAAGGAGGTGGATGAGCGCATCTACCCGTACCTGCAAAAGATGTTCGACCGGGCTCGTGCCGATGGGGTCTATCCCATCGTGGCGTCGGCGTACCGGACGGCGGAGAAGCAGCAGAGCATCATGGACGAGAAGATCGCCGAGTACAAGGCCAACGGCTACAGCGCGGAAAAGGCCAAGACGGAGGCGGAGAAGTGGGTGGCCATCCCGGGCACCAGCGAGCATCAGCTTGGGCTGGCGGTGGACATCAACGCCGATGGGGTCAACTCCGCCGGATACGAGGTCTACGACTGGCTGGACAAGCACGCCCACGAGTACGGTTTTATTCGCCGCTTCCCCGAGTCCAAGACGGACATCACGGGGGTGGCCAATGAGCCGTGGCATTATCGGTATGTGGGGAAGAAGGTGGCGGCAGAGATCCACGATAGAGGCATTTGTCTTGAGGAATACCTGAACCAAACCGAACACGAATAATTTCGACAAAATGCAGGCATTTTGTCGAGGTTGCAGCCGGGTGCATGCACTCGCTGCGCTCGCACACTTACCCGTCTGAGAAGTATTATTTCCGACGTACACGCCGCCGGAAAAAATAAATTGCAATTTATTCCGGCATCCTGCCGGAACGCTGCGAGGCAAAAACGCCCTGTCCGAATCCCTAAAAATGGGGGCGGACGGGGCGTGATTTTTTGGTGAAAAATGTTGGCCGGGTTGGGGGTCTGGCCGGTTGACAGCGGGGGAGGGGTGTGGTATACTTTGGGCAATTCAATACTTCAAACCGTTGAAGCGGAGATAACGGCAAGGACGCCTTTACAGAGAGCTTGGGAGGCTGAGAACCAGGTGAGACACGACTTGTCAAATGGACCGCGGAGGGCGCAGGGAAAACGGCTTTTGCGGGCCGGAGTATGCTGCGACGTTGGAGGCAGACGTGATTTGCCGGGGATATGTTCGTATCCTGCTGAGGGCACAGGGTCATGAAACCTGTGAAGCAAGGTGGTACCGCGGATAATGTTGGATTATTCGTCCTTGACAAGCGATTTTCTGCTGTCAGGGGCGTTTTTTGTTTGCGTTTGCAACTCCTCTGACGGCAGCGTCAGAGGAGTTTTTTTCGTCACAAGGAGGCAGAGAGCCATGAAATGTTTACCTGAATTTGCCGAAGTCCAGCGCATCGCCGCCACCGGGCAGTATGACGTCCTGCCGGTCAGCTGTGAGCTGCTGTCCGATTTCACCACCCCCATCGAGACCATGAAGATTCTCAAAAACGTATCCACCCACTGCTACCTGCTGGAGTCCGCCCTGGCCAACGAGAAGTGGGGGCGGTACACCTTCCTGGGGTTTGATCCCAAGCTGGAAGTGAAGTGCATCGACGGCGAGCTGCGGGCGGGCAACTTCAAGATTCACACCGACAACCCGTCTGACTACCTCCGCCAGATCTTGGCGGACTACAAAAGCCCTCGCTTCGACTACCTGCCCTCCTTCACCGGCGGTCTGGTGGGCTACTTCTCCTACGACTACCTGGCCTACAGCGAGCCATCCGTGAAGTGTCCGGTGGAGGACAGTGAGGCGTTTCAGGACGTGGACTTGATGCTCTTTGACAAGGTTATCGCCTTCGACCACGCCCGGCAGAAAATTGTGCTCATCGTCAATATGTCCCTGGATGACGTGGAGGTAGGCTACAACAAGGCAGTGCTGGAGCTGCACCAGCTGGCGGAGCTGCTGCGGCATGGGGAGAAGAAGGAGGAACCTGGCGGGAAGCTGCTGGGGGCGGTGACGCCCCTGTTCGATGAGGCGCAGTTCTGCGCCATGGTGGAGCGTGCCAAGGAGTACATCCGGGAGGGGGACATCTTCCAGATCGTCCTCTCCAACCGGCTCAGCGCCCCCTTCGAGGGCAGCCTGCTCAATACCTACCGCGTCCTCCGCACCATCAACCCCTCTCCCTATATGTTCTACTTCTCCGGCACCGATGTGGAAGTGGCTGGCGCATCTCCAGAGACCTTGGTGAAGCTGGAGAACGGGATTTTGCACACCTTCCCTTTGGCCGGTACCCGTCCCAGAGGCAAGACCGAGGCGGAAGACCTGGCACTGGAACAGGAGCTGCTGGCGGACGAGAAGGAGCTGGCGGAACACAATATGCTGGTGGACTTGGGGCGGAACGACCTGGGGAAAATTAGTCAGTTCGGCACCGTCCAAGTGGAGAAATTCCACTCCATTGAGCGCTTCTCCCACGTCATGCACATCGGCTCCACCGTCCGCGGTGAGATACGCCCCGACAAGGACGCCTTGGACGCGGTGGAAGCGGTCTTACCGGCCGGCACCCTGTCCGGCGCACCCAAAATCCGCGCCTGCCAGCTCATCGGCGAGCTGGAGAACAACAAGCGGGGCATCTACGGCGGCGCCATCGGCTACATCGACTTCAGCGGAAACCTGGACACCTGCATCGCCATCCGCATCGCCTACAAGAAAAACGGCAAGGTGTTCGTCCGCTCCGGAGCGGGCATTGTGGCGGACTCGGTGCCGGAGACCGAGTACCAGGAGTGCCTCAATAAGGCCAGAGCGTCCCTGAAGGCGCTGGAGCTGGCACAGGAGGAAACGTTATGATCTTACTCATCGACAATTACGACAGCTTCTCCTATAACCTCTATCAGCTGGTGGGAGAGCTGGAACCGGATATCAAAGTCATCCGCAACGACGCCCTGACGGTGGAGGAGATTCGCGCGCTCCACCCCGACCGCATCATCCTCTCGCCCGGCCCCGGGAGACCGGAGGACGCTGGCGTGACCATGGAAGTGGCCAAGACCCTGGGGAAGGAAATCCCCATCCTGGGCGTCTGCTTAGGACACCAAGCCATCTGCGCCGCCTTCGGCGCCACCGTCACCTACGCCAAGCAGCTCATGCACGGGAAACAGTCTCAGGTGCAGTTTGATTTAGATTGCCCGCTGTTCCGCGGGTGTCCGGAAATCGCGCCGGTGGCGCGCTACCACTCCCTGGCGGCAGACGCAGCCACCATCCCCGACTGCCTGACCGTCACCGGCCGCACCACCGACGGGGAAGTGATGGCGGTGCAGCACAAAGAGTACCCCATCTTTGGGGTGCAGTTCCATCCGGAGTCCATCCTGACGCCGGACGGGAAGACCATGTTACGAAATTTCATCCAGGAGGTTTGAACCATGATTCAGGAAGCCATTGTAAAGATCGTAGATAAGCAGGATTTGACCTATGACGAAGCCTACACCGTTATGAACGAGATCATGAGCGGTGAGACCACCCCCACTCAGAACGCCGCTTTTTTAGCCGCCCTGTCCACCAAGAGCGCCCGGGCGGAGACCACCGATGAAATCGCCGGCTGCGCCGCCGCCATGCGGGATCACGCCATTCCGGTCAAGACGGACATGGACTTATTTGAAATTGTCGGCACCGGCGGCGACAACGCCCACAGCTTCAACATCTCCACCACCTCCGCCCTGGTGGCCGCTGCCGGCGGCATGAAGGTGGCCAAGCACGGCAACCGAGCGGCGTCCTCCAAATGCGGCACGGCGGATTGCCTGGAGGCGTTGGGGGTGAACATCGAGCAGAGCCCGGCGAAATGCGTGGAGCTGCTGAACGAGGTGGGCATGTGCTTCTTCTTCGCTCAGAAATATCACACCTCCATGAAATACGTGGGCCCCATCCGCAAGGAACTGGGCATCCGTACCGTCTTCAACATCCTGGGTCCCCTGACCAATCCGGGCAGTCCCACCATGCAGCTGCTGGGCGTCTATGACGAATACCTGGTGGAGCCGCTGGCGCAGGTGCTCATCAATCTGGGCGTCAAGCGGGGCATGGTGGTCTACGGACAGGACAAGCTGGACGAGATTTCGTTGAGTGCCCCCACCACCATCTGTGAGATGCGGGACGGCTGGTTCAAGACAGAGGTCATCACGCCGGAGGACTTTGGCTTCCAGCGCTGCACCAAGGAAGATTTGAGAGGCGGCACTCCGGCGGAGAACGCCCAGATTACGTTGAACATCCTAAAAGGAGCGCAGGGGCACAAGCGCAACGCCGTCCTGATGAACGCCGGCGCTGCCCTCTACATCGGCGGCAAGGCGGAGACCATGAAGGAAGGCGTCGCCCTGGCGGCGGAGCTGATTGACTCCGGCAAGGCGCTCAAAACCCTGGAACGGCTCATCGAGGTCAGCAACCGTCCGGAGGCAGAGGCATGAACATCTTAGACCAACTGGCGGACTACGCCCGGGAACGGGTGGCGCGAGACAAGGCGCGGGTGTCATTGGAGACTTTGAAAGCCCAGGCGCTGGCGCTGCCGGTGGGGGACTTCGCCTTTGAGAAGGCGCTGCGTAAGCCTGACCTGTCCTTCATCTGCGAGTGCAAGAAGGCGTCCCCCTCCAAAGGGCTCATCGCGCCGGAGTTCCCCTATCTGGACATCGCCCGCGCTTACGAATTTGCCGGGGCGGACGCCATCTCAGTGCTGACCGAGCCAAAGTGGTTCCTGGGCAGCGACCAGTATCTCAGCGACATCGCCGCCGCCGTGGACATCCCCTGTCTGCGGAAGGATTTTACGGTGGACGAATACATGATCTACCAGGCCAAAATGCTGGGCGCTTCGGCGGTGCTGCTCATCTGCTCCCTTTTAAAGGAAGGGGAGATTCGGGACTCCATCGCCCTCTGCGATACCCTGGGTCTGTCGGCGCTGGTGGAAGCCCACGACGAAGCCGAGGTGAAGATGGCGCTGCGTGCCGGCGCGCGGGTCATCGGGGTGAACAACCGGAACCTGAAAACCTTCTCCGTGGACACGGAGAACAGCAAGCGCCTGCGGGCGCTCCTCCCGCCGGACGTATTGTTCGTGTCCGAGAGCGGCGTGCGCAGCGCCCAGGACGTGGCGGAGCTGCGTGCCATCGGGGCAGATGCGGTGCTCATCGGCGAGACCCTGATGCGGGCGGCGGACAAGCACGCCAAGCTGGCAGAACTGCGAGGCGTGTGATGACCAAGATAAAATTGTGCGGCCTGACCCGTTTGGAGGACATCCAGGCCGCCAACCGGCTGAGACCGGATTATGTGGGATTCGTGTTCGCCCCCAAGAGCCGCCGCTTTGTGACTCCAACCCAGGCGAAGGCGCTGAAAGAGGTGCTGGACGAGGGCATCCAAGCGGTGGGCGTGTTTGTGGATGCGCCGGTGGATCAGGTGGCAAGGCTGCTTCATGAGGGCGTCATCGACGTGGCGCAGCTCCACGGGCACGAGGAGGACGGCTACATTCAAATGCTGCGGCGGCAGACCGAGCATCCCATCTGGCAGGCGTTCCAGGTGCGGTGCGTGGGCGACCTGGTGCCGGCTCAGACCAGCGCAGCAGACTGTATCCTGCTGGACTCCGGCGCAGGGACGGGGCAGGTGTTCGACTGGAACCTGCTCCGATACGTTGACCGCCCCTACTTTCTGGCCGGTGGGCTGGATGCGCAGAATGTAAGCGGCGCAGTCCGACAGGCGCACCCCTACGGGGTGGATGTCAGCTCAGGCATCGAGACGGACGGGCGAAAAGACCAAGAGAAAATAGCGCAGTTTGTGGCTGCGGTGAGAAAGGAAGCAATGCTATGACCAATCCCAAGGGACGGTTCGGGATACACGGCGGACAGTATATCCCGGAGACGCTGATGAACGCAGTCATCGAGCTGGAGGAGGCGTACAACTATTATAAAAACGATCCGGAATTCAATCGGGAGCTGACCGAGCTGTTTAACGAGTACGCCGGCCGCCCCTCTCGGCTGTACTATGCGGAGAAGATGACCCGTGACCTGGGCGGTGCAAAGATCTACCTGAAACGGGAGGACTTGAACCACACCGGCGCCCACAAGATCAACAACGTGCTGGGTCAGGCGCTGCTGGCTAAGAAGATGGGCAAGACCCGCCTCATTGCAGAGACCGGCGCCGGTCAGCACGGGGTCGCCACCGCCACCGCCGCCGCCCTGATGGGCATGGAGTGCGTGGTGTTCATGGGTGAGGAGGACACCATCCGCCAGGCGCTGAACGTGTACCGGATGCGCCTGCTGGGGGCGGAGGTCATCCCGGTGACCAGCGGCACGGCGACCCTCAAGGACGCGGTGTCCGAGGCTATGCGGGAGTGGACGTCCCGGATCGATGACACCCACTATTGTCTCGGCTCTGTCATGGGGCCTCACCCGTTCCCCACCATCGTGCGGGACTTCCAGGCGGTCATTTCCAAGGAGATCAAGGCGCAGATGCTGGAAAAGGAGGGACGCCTGCCCGATGCGGTCATCGCCTGTGTGGGCGGCGGCTCCAACGCCATCGGCAGCTTTTACCACTTCATCGACGACCCCGGCGTGCGGCTCATCGGCTGTGAGGCGGCAGGCCGGGGGGTGGACACCTTCGAGACGGCGGCCACCATCGCCACCGGTCGGCTGGGCATTTTTCATGGCATGAAGTCCTACTTCTGCCAAGACAAGTACGGCCAGATCGCCCCGGTCTACTCCATCTCCGCCGGACTGGACTACCCCGGTGTGGGGCCGGAGCACGCACACCTGCACGACATTGGGCGAGCGGAGTATGTGCCGGTCACGGACGAGGAGGCGGTGTGCGCCTTTGAGTACCTGGCCAAGACCGAGGGCATCATCCCCGCCATTGAGTCCGCCCATGCGGTGGCCTATGCGCAGAAGCTGGCGCCCACCCTGGACAAGGATCAGATCATCGTCATCACCATTTCCGGTCGAGGAGACAAGGATTGCGCCGCCATCGCCCGTTACAGAGGGGAGGATCTTCATGAGTAACATCGCCAGAGCCTTTGCAAACGGCAAAGCCTTCATCGCCTTTCTCACCTGCGGCGACCCAGACCTAGCCACCACCGCCGCCGCCGTCCGTGCCGCCGTCCAGAACGGCGCTGACCTGATCGAGCTGGGCGTCCCGTTCTCTGACCCCACTGCCGAAGGGCCGGTCATCCAGGGGGCCAACCTGCGGGCGTTGCAGGGGGGCGTGACCACGGACAAGATTTTCGACTTCGTGCGGGAGCTGCGCAAGGACGTCACCGTGCCCATGGTGTTCATGACTTATGCCAATGTGGTATTTTCCTACGGCGCGGAACAATTCATCTCCACCTGTCGGGACATCGGCATGGATGGGCTGATTTTGCCCGACCTGCCCTTCGAGGAGAAGGAGGAGTTTTTGCCCCTCTGCCACCAGTACGGGGTAGACCTCATCTCCCTCATCGCCCCCACCTCTGCCAACCGCATCGCCATGATCGCCAAGGAGGCGGAAGGGTTCCTGTACCTGGTCTCCAGCCTGGGCGTCACCGGCACCCGGAGCGAAATTAAGACTGACCTGGCCTCCATCGTGGAGGTGGTGCGGGAGAACACCGACGTGCCCTGCGCCATCGGGTTCGGCATTTCCACGCCGGAGCAGGCCAAGCAGATGGCGGATTTGTCTGACGGGGCCATCGTCGGGTCGGCCATCGTGAAGATTTTGGCACAGTATGGGAAGGACGCGACGAAATATGTGGGTGAATATGTGAAGAGCATGAAAGACGCGCTTCGATAAAACAAAAACGGTGTGACACACGCGGTCACACCGTTTTACCTTATATATTATTTGTTGAGGAACGAGGTCGAAATCTTCGGCGCTTCCTTACCCACGTTGCGCAGGTTGTAAGGCGTTGCCTGGTAGACGTAGTAATTCAGCCAGTTGTTGTAGAGCAGCTGGGCGGCGCTGCGCCAGGTGACCACCGGGGGCTGAGTGGGGTCGTCGTTGGGGAAGTAGTGGGCGGGGACGGCGATCTTTTTGCCGGCCTTCACGTCCCGCTGATACTCCAGATTCAACGTCTCCGGGTCGTACTCCGGGTGCCCCATGATGAAGAACCGACGATTGTCCTCGCTCTTCACCGCATAAACACCGGCGTCCGGCGACGTGGCCAGCAGCTGCAACTCGGGCACGGCCAAAATGTCATCCTCCAGCACCGTGGTGTAACGGGAGTGGGGGGCGTAGAACACATCGTCAAAGCCCCGGAACCAGGGGGAGCGGGGACGGATGACCTTGTGGGGGAAGACGCCGAACATCTTTTCCGGCAGGGTGTGCTTCTGGATGCCGTAGTGGTAGTACAGCCCCGCCTGAGCGCCCCAGCAGATGTGCAGGGTGGCATGGACGTGTTCCTTGCTCCACTCCATGATCTGACACAGCTCGTCCCAGTATTCCACATCGCAGAAGTCCAGGTTTTCGACAGGGGCGCCGGTGATGATCATGCCGTCGTAGGTGCGGTCCTTCACCTGGTCGAAGGTGCGATAGAAGGCGCTCAGGTGATCCTGGTCGATGTGCTGGGGGACGTAGCTGGCGGTCTGCAGCAGCTCCACCTGCACCTGGAGGGGGGAGTTGGAGAGCTTGCGCATGAGCTGGGTCTCGGTCACAATTTTCGTGGGCATCAGGTTCAGGATGAGCAGCTCCAACGGGCGGATGTCCTGTAGGATGGCCCGGTGTTCCGTCATGACGAAGATGTTCTCGTCCTCCAGGATGGCGCGGGCGGGGAGAGAGTCAGGGATTTTGATGGGCATGAGAGAGCCTCCTTATATTATAATAGGTAGCGGGGTAGGGACAGACAGCGAAAGATTCAGAACATAGCCCAAAGGGCATTCGCAGCACCAGCCGTAAGTAAGCCTGTCGTGTCATTGGATAAGGAACCTCCCTTCTGAGATTGTACTTGTTCACTACTATACCGGAAAATGCCGCAAAAGACAAGCGGGTAGGGGAAAAAGAAAAAAGTGCAGGAAAATTGCAAAAAGTGCTTGACAATTGCGTGTGGATTTAGTATACTAACA
>CAKTHW010000039.1 GCA_934565425.1 uncultured Oscillospiraceae bacterium | reverse complement strand
GTTCGTTCTATCAATCTAGGAGAATTGTTTTAAAAAGTAGGAGTTTGGTTTAGGAGAATCAAAATGGGTTGGCGATCGTTTGTGTTATGCTTGTATCAGATCTGAAGGGCAGCTTCCAGGGCGTCGTTGGTCGCCAGGACAGCGTTGCCGGGAGCCTTGGCAGCCTCGCCGATGACGAAGACCTGGGGAGCGACCTTCTCGGCGGTTTCCTTCAGCACGGCGTTGGAACGGGAACCCATAGCAAGGACCACATTGTCATACCCACGGAGGGAACCGGCAGTGCCATCAGCCAGGGTGTAGTCAACGCCATCGGGATAGAACTGGCTGACCTTGGCGCTGGGCCGCAGGAGGACATGGTGTTCTTCGAAGTTCGCGAACATATAACGACGGTTTTCGGGGGTGACGTCAGCGGCGATGACGTCCTTCATCTCGATGATGGCAGCCTCGTGGCCACGTTCTGCCAGGTATTCAGCAGCTTCGCAGCCCACCATGCCGCCGCCGACTACCAGGACCTTCTGACCCATGGGAGCCTTGCCTTCCAGCATGTCCTGAGCGGTGACGTAGCCGCAGGTGTCCAGGCCGGGGATGGGCAGGATGAGGGGGTTGGAGCCGGTTGCCAGGATGATGGCGTCGGGATGCAGGGAGTTGAGGAGGACTTCGTCTGCTTTCACGTTGCAGCGCAGATCCACGCCGGCCTTTTCGCACTTGACGATGAAGGAGCGGATCACTTCTGTGATCTGACCCTTGCCGGTGGGGTAAGCGGCGATGCGGAAGTTGCCGCCCAGTTCGGGGTTCTTCTCCAGCAGGGTGACCTGATGGCCGCGCAGAGCGCAGATCCAGGCAGCGTACAGACCGCCGGGGCCACCGCCGACGACGACCACGTTCTTGGACACTTCAGCGGGAGTCAGCTCGGATTCACGGCCGACGCAGGGGTTCACAGCGCAGGAGATGGGACGGCCAGCGAACATATTGGGCACGCAGCCCAGCAGGCAGCCGATGCAGGGAGCCAGGGTCTCCAGGTTGCCGGTTCTTGCCTTGGCGGGCAGGTCGGGGTCGGCGATGCTCTGACGGCCGAAGGCGATCAGGTCGGCACGACCCTGCTTGACCAGCAGTTCTGCGTACTGAGGTTCGGTGAAACGACCCACAGCGATGACGGGGACGGAGACAGCCTGCTTGATCTCGGTGACCAGGTTGGCGTTGAAGCCGCCGTGGGTGATGCCAGGCGCCCACATGAATTCGTCATGGAGGTGGACAGCACGGGTCACGTGGAGGGCGTCTACGCCGCATTCCTGTTCCAGGTAAGCAGCCACAGCAGCTGCGTCCTGAACGGTCTGGCCGCCTTCGACCTCGTCGGTAGCGTTGATACGGCAGAGGATGGGCAGGTTGCCGCCAGTCTTCCGACGGATGTTTTCGATGATGAGGCGGGGCAGACGCATCCGGTTTTCGAAGCAGCCGCCGAACTCATCGGTACGGTTGTTGGTACGCTGGGAGATGAAGGTGCTCACCAGGTAACCGTGGGCGCAGTGGACTTCGACCATGTCGATGCCAGCCTGCTGGGCACGGCGAGCGGCGTCGCCGTAGCACTCGATCAGGCGGTACACTTCCTCGGTGGGCATGGCCACGGGGATCTCACGACCGACCGCAGCGGGCATGGCGCTGGCTGCCTTCAGGGGGTAGCCGGTGAGGGCGGAGTTGCCCTCGGGGCCTGCGTGCTGGAGCTGGATGGAGACTTTGGCGCCATAGGCGTGGCAGGCGTCTGCCACCCGGCGGAAGCTGTCAACGGTGTCGTCAGAGAACAGGCAGGGCTTGCGGGGGCCGCCCTTGGCTTCCTTGTAGACAACGGTGGATTCGATGGTGATCAGGCCGAAACCGCCCTTGGCACGTGCCTGGTAGTAGGACAGAGAACGGTCGCTGAGGGTGCCATCGGTATTGGCGAAGTTGTTGCCCATGGGAGGCACGACGAAACGGTTGGGGACGGTCACAGTGCCGATCTGCACCGGGGAAAACATAGTCGGGAACTTCATATCTTAACTCCTCCTCTTAGGTATCTTCGGTAATTTCAGACGTTACAGGCGGGAACTCAGGAGAAGAACTTCTCCAGGACTTCCTGCGCAGGCATATCCTTGCCGGTGTACAGCTTGAATGCTGCCACACCCTGCCACAGCAGCATGCCGATGCCGCCTACGGCGATCTTGCAGCCAGCTGCCTTAGCTTCCTGGATCATGCGGGTCTCTCTGGGGTTGTAGACGGTGTCAGCAACCACCAGGTCAGGACGGAACAGGGAGGGGTCGATGAGGCTCTGGTCTTCCAGGGGCTTCATGCCCACCTTGGTGGCGTTGACCAGGATGTCACAGTGGTTGACGGCTTCTGCCAGGGCTTCCTTGTCCTGCAGGGGATGGATGGAGACCTTGCAGTTGGGCACGGCTTCTGCCAGCTTCTTGACGGTCAGTTCGCCGTTGGAGTAGAAGTCATAGCCGGTACGGTTGAAGATAGCGATCTCAGCGGCGCCGTCCAGAGCGGTCTGCATACAGATGGCGGTTGCTGCGCCGCCTGCGCCCATGACCACCAGCTTCTTGCCCTTGACTTCCACGCCATGCTCATGCAGGTTGCGGACGAAGCCCACACCATCGGTGTTGTGGCCGGTCAGCTTGCCGTTTTCGTCCACGGTGACGGTGTTGCAGGCGCCGATGAGCTTGGCAGCGGGGGACAGCTCGTCCACCAGGTGGGAGACAGCAGTCTTGTCGGGCATGGTCACGTTGAAGCCGCCTACGCCCAGGGTCTTGATGGCTTCTACGCCTGCTTCGACCTGATCCAGGGGCACGTCAAATGCCATGTAAGCGGCGTCGATGCCCAGGCGTTCGAAGGTGTAGTTGTACATAGCGGGGGAGCCGGAGTGGCCGACGGGAGAGCCGATCAGGCAAAAGAGCTTAGTGTGTCCAGAGATTCTGCTTTCCATATTGTAATACCTCCAAAAAAGTCGTAGATCAAATTTAAGGGTTCAGTGTGTGACGCTTACTGTTCCACTACTTCAGGCCAAGCCTGTTCCAGGACAGCGCGGGTTGCGTCGAAGTTTGCCTTGGCGGCTTCTGCCACGCCGGCGCTCAGGATCTCGTCGCTGATGACTTCCACGCCCATGACAGCGGGTTCGATGCCCTTTTCGCGGATCATCTTCACGAAGCCAGCAGTGTCGCCGTGGCCGGTGCCGGGCATCATGCGGTCATGCATGGATTCGTCCCGGAGGACGGGAGCGGCATAGGGATGAGCCTGGACGTCGTTGATCTGGACGGCGACCACCTTGTCAGCGGGGACGTCAGCCAGGACAGAGGGGTCATAGCTCTGGTTGGCACGGATCCAATGCCAGGAGTCCAGGATGAGCTTTGCGTTGTCGCAGCCGGATTCCTTGACCACAGCCCAAGCCTTCTTCACATCGGGCAGACCGCTGTAGGGCATGGGTTCCACGCCGATGGTGTACTTGCCAGCGCGGTGGCACAGCTCACGCAGCTTCTGAGCGGTGTGCTCGACGGAGTAGTCTTCCATCAGACCGCAGTTGATGTGGTTGACGCCGAACAGCTCGCACATGTGGAAGCACATCTGTTCCTTGTACTTCTGCTCGTAGGAGCGATGGACGTCGGCCCACTGGACGATATATTCCACTTCGGTGACCTTCATGTCGTACTTTGCCAGGATGTCCAGGATGTCCTGATCGAACAGCCCTTCGTTCAGCGCGTCCACGTAGGTTTCCGCACGGAGGCCGATGCCTTCAAAACCGGCGGCCTTTGCTGCTGCAACACGTTCTTCAAAGGTGCACTGATCGCCCAGAGTCCAGGAGCTGACGGTGATGGGATATTTCTTAGACATAGTAGTTTCCTCCTTGTGTTTCTATCAATGGTTGACCTGCTGCAATACTGCCTCGCAGACTTCTTCGATGTTCAGATCCGAGGTGTCCACGGTCACATCGGCCGCAGCCTCGTATTTGGGTCGGCGCTGCTCCATCAGTTCGGAGATGCCTTCCACGCTCTTGCGGTTCTGGAGCAGGGGGCGGTCGTCGCTGTCCTTGACCCGGTCCAGGATGACTTCGGGACGGGCGGTGAGCAGGACGATGGTGCCGCACTCTCTCATAGCCGCTACGTTCTCCTCCCGCATGGGCACGCCGCCGCCGCAGGAGATGATACGGGGTTCCCCCTGGGCACAGCCCTGGAGCAGGGCTGTTTCACAGGTACGGAAGTAGGGTTCGCCTTTCTGGGCGAAAATTTCGGGGATGGTCATGCCCTCGTTTTCCGAGATGCACTGATCCATTTCAACGACCTGGCGGCCGAGTTTCTGACCCAGGGCGGCGGAGACAGAGGATTTGCCCGCGCCCATGAAGCCGATGAGGAAGAGGTTGTTCGTTGTTTTCATAAGTTATGCCTCCGCTTTTTCAGCAGCTGCCCGCTCGCGCTTCTGGCAGACGTTCAGGTACAGAGCCAGCAGGATGCCGACCAGGGTGACTGCCATGTTGAACAGCAGGACCAGGCGAGGACCGTTGGTGCCGCCCACACGGGTCAGGACGCCGGCCACGCTGATGACCAGGTAGTTGGCCACGCTGGAGGCGATCATGACGATGGAGGTGATGACGCCGCGGTTCTTGGGGAACATCTCGTTGGCGACTGCAGTGACCAGCTGGAGCACGCCGCCTGCTGCGAAGAAGCCCAGGAGGAAGCCACCGGCCAGGCAGATGAACGGGGTCTGTACGAAGTAGATGACGCCCAGGGTGATAAAGGCGATGCAGGGATAGACGATGAGGATCTTAGCCGGTTCGACCTTGCGGCTGAGCAGTGCAGCGCTGACGAACAGGGCGCAGACGATGCCCACGGAGTAGAAGGACTGGATCATAGCAGGATCCTGCAAGCCGTACAGCTTGCCCAGCTCCTGGTTGCAGTTCATCCACAGCATGAAGGTGGTGGAGGTGGTGAAGCCCAGGCAGACCAGGATGATAGCGGGGGCGGTGAAGTGCATTTTTTCCTTGGGCTTGTCGGCGCTCTTGACCACTCGTTCAAAGGGCGGGAAGGGCAGGAAGCAGAGGAGGATGCCGTCTACGATGATGATGACCGCAGTGGCGATGAAGATGGTGTGGAAGGGCAGGTTCCGTGCGGCCACAAAGCCGATGGCAAAGGGGAGCAGGAACTGAGCGATGGAGATGGCCAGCTTGGTGAAGATGTTGGCGATGGTGCCCTTTTCCTTGAAGATCTCCATGCAGGAGGGGGTGATGCTGGTGTCCAGGAAGGAGTTTGCCATACCGCTGATGACGGCCAGGACGTAACCGATATACATATTCGGTGCGAAGGTGATGGCCAGCAGGAAGATGGCGTAGAGGACGCAGCCGATCAGAGCGGACAGGCGGCGGCCCAGCCGGTCGGACAGGGGACCTGCGATGGGGAAGGCCACCAGACGGCCCAGGCCGATGGCGGCGATGACGGCCACGACGCTGGATACGTCAAAGCTGCCGTCTGCCAGCTTGCTGGCGCCCCACAGGGCGGCGAAGTCTTGCTTGTACTGACCCATGATGGTCGCTGCGATGCCCAGGACAAAGTAGGTGATATACAGGGCTAAGGCAGTGGGATAGTATCTTCTGGAATCTGTCTTTGTCATGTCGTGTTCATCCTTTCTCTCTTTCGTTGATGGTTAATCGTAAAGCAGTGCTTGAATCTCATCAATGGGCATCTCCAGACCCTTGCTGTACAGCCGGAACGCTTCCGCACCCTGGCACAGCAGCATCCCCAGCCCGCCGCAGGTCTTGCAGCCAGCGGCTTTGGCTTCCCGGAGCAGCTTGGTCTCGGTGGGGGAGTAGACCACATCGGTGACGATCAGGTCAGGCCGGAACCAACTGGGGTCCTTGATGTTGCTCTCGTTCTCCAGGGGAGGCATCCCCACCATGTTGGCGTTGGAGAGGATGTCGCAGTGATCCACTGCCGCATGCAGGGCGTCCTGGTCGGCCAGGTCGTGGAGGGAGAGGACACAGTTGGGCGCGACCTTGCGGATGGCTTCCATCCGCTCTTCGATGCTGGGCCAGAACTTATCCTTCCGATTGAAGATGGCCAGCTCCGCCGCGCCTTCCAGCGCCACCTGTACGGCGATGGAGGAACCGACGCCGCCGCAGCCGATCAAGGTGATCTTCTTGCCGGCCACTTCGATGCCGTTCCGGCGGAGGTTCTGGGTGTAGCCGCAGCCGTCGGTGTTGTGTCCCACCAGGACGCCGTCCTCGTTGACGATGGTGTTCACGGCCTGGATGGTCTCTGCCGCCGGGGTCAAGCGGTCCATGTAAGGGACGACCGTGGTCTTAAAGGGCATCGTCACGTTGGCGCCCCGCATATGCAGGGTGCGGATGGCCTTTACGGACTGCTCCACCTGATCGGCGGCCACATCAAAGGCCAGATAGGCGCAGTCCATATGGAACTTCCGAAAACAGTAGTTATACATGGCAGGGGACTTGGAGTGTGCGACCGGTGATCCGATCAGTCCCAGCAGGGTGGTGGTTCCTGACAGCTGCATATGCGTTTCCTCCTCTTGCCGTCCAGCGGCGGCATTTTTTTCGTATTGGTTGGGGCGGCGGTACAGGCGTCCGTACTGCTTGCCTGGCGGCTGCCGCCCTCGGCTGACCCTACTGTACCCCATTGTGAGGAAAATAACAAATCAATAAAATCTGATAAAATGATAGTTTTTTTCTATTGGATATATTATAATAATAACCAAGAAAGGGGGCGTAAAACCTGTGAATTTATCACATCTGCGTTACTTTGTGGAGCTGGCGCACATCCAGCACTACACCCGCACCGCGGAGCGCCTGTGCATCACCCAGCCCAGCCTCAGCCACGCCATCTCCCAGTTGGAGGGGGAGTTGGGGGTGCCGTTGTTTGAGAAGAACGGGCGGAGCATCTCCCTGACTCAGTATGGGGAGCAATTCTTGGATTGTGCCCAGGAAACCTTATCCATTTTGGACGAGGGCGTGGAGTCCTTGCAGCGGGTCAGCCGAGGGGAAGGTCTGATCCGGCTGGGGCTGCTGCGGACGCTGGGGGTGGATTATGTGCCCAAATTGGCAGCTCGGTTCCTGGCGGAGAATCCGGGAAAAGACATCCGATTCACCTTTCACACCGGTGTGACCAGCCATTTGCTGGATGAAATGGCAGAGAAAAAGCTGGATTTGGTATTTGCATCCAAACCACCAGTGGAAATGGGGCTGACTGCCATTGCGGTGGAACAGCAGGATCTTGTGCTCATTGTGCCCAAAAACCATCCGTTGGCAAAGCACCACTCGGTGGATCTGACGGAAACCCTGCCCTATCCGCAGGTCTACTTCTCCGAAGGCTCCGGGATGCGGGGGGTGGTGGAGGAATTGTTTGCCAAAATTGAAGGGGACCCCATCATCGCCCACGAGACCGAAGAGGATCAGGTGGTAGCCGGACTGGTGGCTGCCGGGTTTGGCATCGCCGTGGTGCCCTACATGGAGATGCTGCTGCGGCTGGATGTGAAGATCATCCAGATCGCCTCCCCCCACTGGGAGCGCAGCTTCTACCTGGTCAGCGACGACCGGGCGTATCAGCCTCCTGCGGTGCAGAAATTTCGGCAGTTTGTGCTCAACGGAGGGACATTGTGAAATTGCACAAATTTCGTCGTCGAAATTGGAACCGATAGACGGAACCAATCAATCTATCGAAAAAAACAATCGGATTTTCAGGCGTCAATGCATAAAAAACAGGCACAAGTTGGGTACTTGTGCCTGTTTTTTGGGTGTTTGGGTGGATTTTGGGGGGTGATTTGCCCTTCCGTCAAGTTGCCGAGGGGGAATCGGCGTTCTGTGCCTGTCCTGCCAGCCGTTTGGACGGTCGGAAAACCAATACAGCGATGCCGATGAGCAGGGCTGTGATGCCCAAACTGATGGGGTAGACGTACATGATGGTGGCAAAGGTGCGGCTGGTGGGGAAAACAAAGAGGATCCAAAGGATACGCACCCCGCAGACACCGAAGATGACCAGCAGCGCAGGCACCAGGGAGATGCCAAAGCCACGGAGGTAGCCGGACATGACGTCGTAGAGCATGCTGAAGGTGTAGGCGGTGAAGACGATGAGCAGGCGGGTGTAGCCGATGTCGATGACCTGGGGGTCGGGGTTGAACAGGGCCAGGACGGCTTTCCCGGCGAAGAGGATGATGAAAATGGCGGACGCGGTGGCGATGGCGTCCTCTAAGAGGCACAGGCCGAGGATCTTCCGGCAGCGTTTGACCTGCCCCGCACCGTAATTCTGCCCCACAAAGGTGGCACAGGCCTGGCTGAAGGAGTTCATGATGTAGTAGGCCATGATCTCGATGTTCAGCGCAGCGCTGGAGGCGGCCATGACGATGGTGCCCAGGCTGTTGATGGCGGACTGGATGACGATGTTGGAGACGGCGAAGACGGCACTCTGGATGCCGGCGGGCAGGCCGATGCGCAGGATCTGCCGGAAGCTGCCCCAGTGGATTGCGAACCGCTTGGGGTCTACGTGGATGTACTGGTCGGTTTTCCGCAGTCTCCGGTACAAGATGGCGGAGCTGACCACGTTGGACAGCACCGTGGCGATGGCCACGCCGTTGACGGTCATGTCAAAGCCCAGGACGAACACCAGGTTGAGCAGCACATTCAGGACACCGGAGGAGGCCAGGGCGATGAGGGGGACCTTGGTCTCGCCGATGCTGCGGAAGATGGCGGCTTCAAAGTTGTAGAGCAGGATGGCGGGCATGCCCAGGAAATAGATGCGCAGATAGAGGAGGGACAGGGGGTAGACGTCCTCCGGCACCTGGAGCAGGGTCAATAGCCCGCCTGCCATCAGCTCGCCGATGATGGCCACGATGACCCCGCCTACCACCGCCATGACCATGGAGGTGTGGACGGCGTTCTGGACGCCCTCCCGGTCGTCGCTGCCGATGGCGTTGGCGATGACCACGGTGGTGCCCAGGGCGATGCCGATGAACAAGCCTAATATCAGGTTGATGATGGGGCCGTTGGCGCCTACGGCTGCCACGGCGGCGGTGCGGCTGCCGCTGGCGAAATTGCCCACTACGGCCACGTCGGATGCGTTAAACAGCTGCCCTAATACCGCCGTCGCGGCCACCGGCAGGGCAAATCGGAGGATCTTGTCCCAAATGGAGCCGTGGAGCATGTCCAGCTTGGCGGTTCCTTGTTCCATATCGTCCACCTTCCTTATTATATAATGTATATCGGTTGCTCAGAAAACAGCACGAAAGAGGCTGTTGCAGATGCAATAGCCTCTTTGGTGAGATTGTCAGGGTTTAGTCGTGAATTTTCCAACCATTCAGCCACTTTGCCGTCTCCGCGGCGCTGTGGTCCACGATCTCGCTGTGACCCAGATCCAGCTGGCTGATGGCAGCCATGTCGTCCCGGGTCAAAGTGAAGTCCCAGATGTCCAGGTTCTGCTCCATCCGTTCCTTATGGGTGGACTTGGGGATGATGACCACCCCGCGCTGGGTGTTCCAGCGCAGCACCACTTGTGCCGGGGTCTTGCCGTACTTGTTGCCGATGTCGGTCAGCAGGGGATGGGTGAAGATGCCGTGGTTGCCCTCCGCCAGAGGCCCCCAGGCTTCCGGCTGGATGCCCAGCGTCTTCATGTTCTCCAGGGCGTCGGCCTGGGCGAAGAAGGGGTGCAGCTCCACCTGGTTGACCATGGGCTGGATGCGAGCGTTGCAGGCCAGGTCGGTGAGCCGTTCGGGGTAGAAGTTGCACACGCCGATGGCGCGGATTTTGCCCGCCTCGTACAGCTCTTCCATGGCACGCCAGGAGCCGTAGTAGTCCCCAAAGGGCTGGTGGATCAGGTACAGGTCCAGATAATCCAGCCCCAGCTTGTCCAGGGAGGTCTGGAACGCCTTTTTGGCGTTCTCATAGCCGGCGTCCTGCACCCACAGCTTGGTGGTGATGAACAGCTCGTCTCGGGGGATGCCGGACTTGCGCAGGGCTGCGCCTACGGCTTCCTCGTTGAAATAGGCGGCGGCGGTGTCGATGAGGCGGTAACCGGTGTCCAGAGCGTCTAAGACGGCCTGCTCACAGACTGCGGCTTCCGGGATCTGAAAGACGCCAAAGCCCTCCAGGGGCATGGTGACGCCGTTACATAAGGTTGTATATTCCATCCTGTTACCTCCAGGTTCGTTGTCAGCGGTCAGGGGTGACCGGGATTGTAATAAAGGGTCGTTTATGCTATAACAGTAAAAAACAGAGAAGTTCTCTTGCAGTACCCTATTATACTCGATTACAACGGTTTGTACAGGACAACTTTTTTATGGTGCATAACCATTTGCTTATGCTAAGACCGAAAGGAGGCACCTATGGACATCACACAGCTGCGCTATTTTCAGATGATCGCCGAGACCGGTTCCCTGACCCGCGCGGCGCAGCAGCTGCATATCAGCCAGCCGGCTATGAGCGCTATGCTGAAAAAATTAGAGGAGGAGCTGGAGGTGGAGCTCTTCGACCGCACACCCAACCGCATCCATCTCAACGACGTGGGAGAGGCGGCGTTGGTCCACGTGAACCAGATTTTGAAGAGCGTGGACCAGATGCGCGCCGACCTGCTCAGCCTGTCCAAGCAGGCGCCTGCCCTGTCCATCGGCTTTGCCGATTTGGGGGTGCAGGGGTATTCGCTGCCCCGATTTGCCCTGGCGCACCCGGAGATTGCGGTGAGCAGTGCCGTCTGTCAGCCCAGGGACGTGAAGAAGGTGCTTTCCGAGCGGAAATACGACGCCTTGGTCACCTCTGGAAAGGTGGACTTGCCTGGCATCCAGAGCATCCCCTTTCTCACCGACCGAGCCTATCTGTCCGTCCCCCAGAGCAACGGGCTCATCGACCGGGAGGAGATCGCCCTAGCGGACATCCCAGCGCAGCCACTGCTCCTGGTGCGGGATGCGGGGTATTTTGTGAGCCAGATGGAAAAGATCCTCCGTGCTACCAACCCCAGTGTCCAGCTCATGAAGAACGACCTGTCCGTCACCCAGTACCTCATCCAGACCCGCAACTTTTTGACCACCATCTCCACCCTCTCTGTCAAGCTCCGCAACGACGGCACCGGCCGCAAGCTTATTCCATTCACCGACCCGGAGCTGACGGTGCAGTACTATGTCACGTTCCTGAGCCGGAACCGCAACAAGCTGGAGCAGTTCTTGGCCTGGGCGGAGGACATCACCCGGAAACGGGGCGGCGTGACGGCGATATGAGTGGAGAAACCCCCCTCCGTCGGGTGCGACAGAGGGGGGTCCCCATGAATGATAGGCTGATGAAAATGGGAAAGATGAAACATTCCATTTCATCCGAGAGGGATGTGGTCAGATGATCTCTTTGTTGGCACGCATGGTGTCGATGGCTTCCTGGGTGAAGCCGTATTCCTTCAGGACTTCATCGGTGTGCTGGCCGATGCCGCCCAGGGAGACAGTCTCACGCTGTTCGTAGCTCTTGAAGTGGAGGGGAGGACGGACGACTGCGTTGGTGACGCCATTGCCCCAGGTGACTTCCTGGAGGTAGTCGTTGGCCCAGGCCTGTTCGTCCTTGGGCACGTCCTCGAAGTGGTTCAGGCGGGAGTAGACCAGGTCGGCTTTGCGGAAGATCTCTTCCCATTCGTAAGAGGTCTTTTCCTTCATCTTGGCACGGACCTTCATGGTCAGCTCGTAGATGTAGTCGCTGTCCGCCAGGGTCTTTTCATTCTGACAGCGGGGGTCGTCGATTTCTTCTTCCATGCCCAGTGCTTTGCAGTAGCGGGAGAAGTTCTTCTCATAGCCGATGCCCACCAACGCCAGCCATTCGCCGTCCTTGCACACATAGTCATAGACCATGGGGCTGCCGGGACGGTCTACGTCCTCGGGGAAGTGGTGGTTGTAGGGGGGCTGTGCGCACATGATGGACTGTGCGTTGACCCACATACTGGTGCCGTAGAGGGAGTTGGTGACCAGGGTGCCCTTGCCGGTGACGTCACGGCCGCGCAGGGCGGTGACCATGCCGCCGAAGATGAGCAGACCGGTGACCATATCGCCATAACCGCCGGAGGCACGGACGGGGAAGGTGCCTTCCTCGACCCAACCCACACGGGCGCCGACACGGGACCAGAAGGAGGCGATGTCGAAGCCGGGGGCTTCGGCGTCGGGACCGCGGTGACCGTAGCCGGTGAAGTGGAAGTAGATGAGCTTGGGGAACTTTTCTTTCAGGGTGTCATAGTCCAGCCCCATTTTGGCCAGACCCTTCATGCGCACGCTGGTGCAGAACACGTCGGTGTCCTCCAGCAGCTTCATAAATACTGCTCTGCCGCCTTCGGTTTTCAGATCCAGGCTGATCAGGCGCTTGCCGTTGTTCTGGATGGTGAAGACGGGGCAGGAGAAATCATCAATGCTCAGGTTGACGTTCAACCCGGAGTACCGCCAGGGGTCGCCGCCGGCGGTCTCGATCTTAATCACGTCCGCGCCATACTCCGCCATCAGCCGGCAGGCAGAGGGAACCGCTACATGAGTGCCCAGTTCCAGCACTTTAATTCCTTTCAGAGGTGCGTCCATATTGTTCTCCTTTGTATTGGTTTGGATTCTATCGAAATCTATATATGTACAAGTCTCCTTGACATAGGGGCCGCCCAGGGGGCACAAGTGAGTGAATGACCATGGGGTGGAAGGATGTAACCCCTGAGCGGGCCTTGATCTGCTTTCATGATAGCATTGGAAGGGGGGAGTGTCATCGGAACAAAATACTTAAATATCGAAAATAAACTGAAAATCATCCAAGTTTTCCGCAAAAATATTCACACTCCTTGCGATTCCATCTGGCAACCTTCCCCCACATCGCTCCTGTGAAAATGCT
>CAKTHW010000038.1 GCA_934565425.1 uncultured Oscillospiraceae bacterium | reverse complement strand
GGACACCGGAGGAAGCCAGACCTACCAGCACATCGCCAGCGGCCAGCTTGGAGCCGTCAATCTTCTTGGGCTCATCCACGATGCCCACGGTGAACCCGGCCAGGTCGTATTCGTCCTCCGGGTAGAAGCCGGGCATTTCAGCGGTCTCGCCGCCGATGAGGGCGCACTTGGACTGACGGCAGCCATCAGCGATGCCGGTGACGATCTGTTCGATGCGGCTGGGGATGTTCTTGCCGCAGGCGATGTAGTCCAGGAAGAACTGGGGCTTCGCGCCGCAGCAGATGATGTCGTTGACGCACATGGCCACGCAGTCGATGCCCACCGTGTCATGCTTGTCCAGCAGGAAGGCGATCTTGAGCTTGGTGCCCACGCCGTCGGTGCCGGAGACCAGGATGGGACAGGTCATGCCGGTGAGATTGGGGGCGAACTGGCCGCCGAAGTCACCGATGCCGCCCAGGACGCCGTCGATGTAGGTGGATTTGACCAGGGGCTTGATCTTATCGACCACCTGATAACCGGCAGTCACGTCTACGCCAGCGGCGGCGTAGGAATCGGATTTACTGTTCTTATGCAAAGGAATACCCTCCTCAAAATTCTCAATCAATACAAAAAGCCTCGCAGAGTTCCGTCCTCGCAAGGGGGCGGAATAAAGTGGAGTGCAGCCGTTCCGGCGGCGTGTACGTCGGAACGGTTTCCGCTCAGCCTGACGCAGGGCGGCAGGCTGCAACCTCCACAAAATGCTTGCATTTTGTGGAAATGAATTACTTGTCGCCCATCAGACGGCGCATGACTTCCTGGTAAGCGTCTTCCACACCGCCCATATCCCGGCGGAAACGGTCCTTGTCCAGCTTTTCATGGGTCACTTCGTCCCACAGACGGCAGGTGTCCGGGCTGATCTCGTCGGCCAGCACGATCTTGCCGTCAGAGGTCTTGCCGAACTCCAGCTTGAAGTCCACCAGGTCGATGCCCACGCTCTTCAGGAAGCCCTTGAGCAGGGTGTTGATGCGGAAGGCGTAGTTCTTGATGAGGTCAATTTCCTCCCAGGTAGCCACCTTCAGGGCCACAGCGTGGTAAGCGTTCATCAGGGGGTCACCCAGGTCGTCGTTCTTGTAGGAGAACTCGATGGTGGGATCATCGAAGACGATGCCCTCTTCCACGCCAAAGCGCTTGGCGAAGGAGCCGGCGGAGATGTTGCGGACGATGACTTCCAGGGGCACGATGGAGACCTTCTTCACGGCAGTTTCCCGCTCAGACAGCTCTTCGATGAGATGGGTGGGGATGCCTTCGGCTTCCAGCTTGCGCATCATGTGGTTGCTCATGCGGTTGTTGATGACACCCTTGCCGGCGATGCTGCCCTTCTTGATGCCATTGAATGCGGTGGCGTCGTCCTTGTAGTCCACGATGACCACATCAGGATCGTCGGTTGCGAATACCTTCTTGGCCTTGCCTTCATAGATCTGTTCCAGCTTTTTCATCTTCAATATTCCTCTCTTTCTGTGAGTTCAAGTTGTCGTTGGTATCCAATCGGGGAGGGGGTCATTCCCCCAGCTCCCGCTGGAGCTTGGCGTCCTTTTCCATGACGGTCTCCCGCATATCGTCCTTGTAGGTGACCAGCTTGGCGTGGACTTCCTCGTCGCTGATGGCCAGCATCTGCGCGGCCAGGATGGCAGCGTTGGCAGCGCCGTTGACGGCCACAGTGGCCACGGGCACGCCGCTGGGCATCTGCACCATGGACAGCAGGCTGTCCAGACCACCCATCATAGACGTCTTGATGGGCACGCCGATGACCGGCAGGGTGGTGTAAGCGGCCAGGACGCCGCCCAGGTGGGCTGCCTTGCCGGCGCCGGCGATGATGACGCCGAAGCCGTTGTCGATGGCGGCGGAAGCGAACTGCTCCGCTGCGGCGGGGGTGCGGTGGGCGGAGATGATGTGTACCTCATAGGGGATGTCGAACTGCTTGAGCTTGTCCGCCGCCTCCATCATCACGCTCAGGTCGCTGTCGGAACCCATGATGATCGCCACTTTTTTCGTCATTGCAAAAACCTCCAGTCTAGGTCAGAAACAAAAAACAGGCAGATTGGCGCAATCTGCCTGTTCACGTCAGAACGGTATCGTATTCAGAATGGGAGCGTAGACCATCCAGTTGGAACCAGCGAAAATTGGCTGCTTGAAACGATTCAATGGTATCCCTCCCCTCCGTTTTATACTCTAATAGTAACGGAAAACGGCGGTTTTTTCAAGGGAATTTACCGGTTCGAAAGGAAGTTTGTACGCCTGTACAATTTCCAGAGACCCCCTGCGAAAAACCTTGTCTCAATCCCCTATACGTTCCGCCAGGAAGCCGTTCAGGTCCATGAGCTGGTTGGTCTTCTCGTACCGCCCCACCCAGTCCGCCGCCGCGCCGTAGCGCTTGCGCCGCTGCTGTGCCCAGTGGTTGTGTTCCAGCAGCGCCTTCTCGCACTTGGCCATGAATTCCGCCGTAGAGTCTGCGTTGTGGATGACGTCGGGGAAAATGGGGTTGGCCAGACGCAGGTGCAGTGCCACGATGGGCTTGCCGGTGAGCAGATAGGTGTAGATGCGGGAGGGGATGATGTCGTCCTCCGGGTCGGTGGAGTGGACCAGGTCGAAGCACACGTCGAACTGATATACATAGTCCGGCAGCAGTGCCTGGGGACGGCTGCCCAAAAAGTGGACGTTCTCCAACAGCTCCGCGTCCTCCAGATAGGGGTTCTTGGGGCTGTACTTGCCCAAAAAGACGAATTGCCAGTCCGGATGCGCCGCCGCTGCGGAGAGCACCGGATTCAGATTCAGCCGATGATCCACCGCACCCAGATACCCGAACACCGGCCCACGGGTGCAGATGGCCTCAAAGTCCGGCGGGATGGGCAGGCGCTCCTGCTCCATGGTGGAGTAGAGCCCTACATCGGTGCCCCAGGGGATCTGGGCGATGTTGTCGTTGCACAGGGACAGACGCTCCTCCAACCCCTGCGAGGCGGTCAAGATGAGGTCTGCCTGATAGGCCAGATTGCTCTCCAGCGTCACCGGCAGGTGATGCCAGAACCGGTCGCAGTCGTAGATGAGCCCGTGATGAGGGATGTCATCCAGCATCAGCGCCGCCACCGGCGTACACGCCCACAGCAGCGGCTCCTCGAACCCGTTGTTCTCCATCTGCTGGTTGATGAGCTCGATGCCCCGACGGATGGTGCGGGGACGGAGATCCTGGCTGAACAGGGAGGCGGGGAGGGTGTAGACGGTCAGGTTGGGCAGCACGTGGATGCCTTCGGAGGAGGCGGGCTGCCCGATGGCGGGCTGGAAAAATAAGGTCTCCATATCCGGCAGATGGGTCACCAGCCGCTGGGTGCGGAAGGGAGTGTTCTGCCAGGGCAGATACGAGATACAGATCATTTGAGCCATTTGCAAAACCTCCCATCATAAGTGTGAATCCTGTCATATTTTATTCCTATTTGAAACACTTTTCAAGAAATGGCCGACAAAATTCACAAAAAAATAATAAAATCCCCCTTGCGCTGCCGCCCACAATATGTAACACTAGACAGCAGACCCGCAGCCTGACGCAGACGGTGGAAAAACCGGAAAACTCTGACAGGCGGACGGGAGAAGATGGGAGGTTTTTCCTTGCTGGATTTCATCTATCACATCGACCAGAGCATCATGCTCTGGTTCCAGGACGTGGTTCGGAACCCGCTCCTGAGCAAGTTCCTGGTGCCCTTGACCACCATCGGCTACGCCGGCACCCTGTGGATCATCCTCTCCATCGTCATGCTCTTCTTCCGCAAGACCCGAAAGGTGGGGTGGATCTCCCTGCTCACCATGCTGATGTGCTACCTCTTCAATGACATCCTCTTAAAAGAGCTGGTCCAGCGTCCCAGACCCTTTATGGACTTACCACAGCTCCAGGTCATCGAATCCAAACCCACCAGTTGGTCCTTCCCCTCCGGCCACGCCTGCTCCTCCTTCGCCGCTGCCAGTACCTACAGCAGGGGGGAGGAACCCCGGTGGATGAAAGGGGGGTTCTGGTTCCTGGCCGTAGCCATGGCCTTCTCCCGCCCCTACGTAGGCGTCCATTACCCCTCCGACGTCCTGGTCGGCGCCTGCATCGGCCTCCTGGGCAGCGCCATCGTGTGGTACCTGGCCAGCGACCCCTACGATTGCCTGGTGGAGCGCATCGCACGGAAGAAACACGCATAAAAACAACAAGGCACGCAGCAACACAGCTGCGTGCCTTGTTCCTCTATTAAGCGCAAGCGTCCAGCCTCGCAGAGTTCCGGCAGGATGCCGGAATAAATTCTGATTTATTTTTTCCGGCGGCGCAAGGTGAATTGCCCGAAGGGCAAGAGAGGGTGGCCTGGGCCATGTACGTCGGAAAAAATACTGCTCAGACGGGTAAGTGCCGCAGCGTTAAGCAAATGTGCCGGGGGCACATTTGTAGCGTAGGCCCCACCTGTTACAGGTGGGGGGAACCTACCGGCGCAGCGAGTGCATGCACCCGGCTGCAACCTCGACAAAATGCTTGCATTTTGTCGAAAATTTAGCTCAGTGCAAAGAACTTGTCATGGATGACCTGAACCGCACGGTCAGCGTCAGTCTCATCCACCAGCACAGAAACCTTAATTTCACTGGTAGAGATCATGCTGATGTTGATGCCCGCATCATACAGCGCCTCGAACATGGAAGCTGCCACGCCGGGGTTGTTGATCATGCCGGCGCCCACGATGGAGACTTTGGCGATGCGGTCGTTGACCTCGATGGAGTCGAAGCCCAGGGCGTCCTGGTGCTCCAGCAGCAGCTGCTGGGCTGCCTCCACGTCCTTGCGGACGACGGTGAAGCTAATGTCCTTGCTCTCGTCACGGCCGATGGACTGCAAAATGATGTCCACGTTGATCTTTTCGTTGGCCAGCAGGGAGAAGATCTTGAACGCCACACCAGGGCGATCCTGGAGGCCGACCAGAGCCAGTCTTGCTACGTCCTTGTCCTTGGCGACGCCGCTCACGTGAGATTTTTCCATATTTTTCACAACCTCCTTCACGATGGTGCCGGGATGACCGGTGAAGCTGGACAGCACTTCCAGATTCACATGATACCGCTTCGCCATTTCCACGCTGCGGTTGTGGAGCACCTTGGCACCCAGCGTAGCCAGCTCCAGCATTTCGTCATAAGTGATTTGATCGATCTTCTTGGCCGTCGGCACCTTGTTGGGGTCAGCGGTGTAAACGCCGTCCACGTCGGTGTAGATCTGGCACTTGTCAGCCCGCAGCGCCGCAGCCAGCGCCACAGCGGAGGTGTCGCTGCCGCCGCGACCCAGGGTGGTCACGTCCTCCCACTTGTTGATGCCCTGGAAGCCGGTGAAGATGACGATGCGATGCTGATCCAGCTCGTTCTGGATGCGGTCGGTCTCGATCTTCTTGATGCGGGCGTTGCCGTAGGTGGAGTTGGTCTTGAACCCCACCTGCCAGGCGTTCAGGGAGACCACGGGGAACCCCATGCTCTGGATCATCATGGCGCACAGCGCCACACTCTGCTGTTCACCGGTGGACAGCAGCTGATCCAGCTCCCGCTTGGATGCCTTGGGATTGTATTGCTCCGCCATAGCCAGCAGCTTGTCGGTGGTTTTCCCCTGGGCGGAGAGGACGACGACCACATCGTTGCCCGCCTTGTAGGTATCGGTGATGATACCGGCCACATGGCGGACACGATCGACGTCGGCGACGGAAGAACCGCCAAATTTTTGTACGATCAATGCCATATGAGATGTAACCCCCCAAAATATCTTCAAAGAGCGTTTGGAGTATACGCTCCCCTTCAGTTTATGTCAGAACCCGGCCCATTGCCTCAGTCCAGCACCCGGTACAGCGCCTTCACATCCAGCTCCTTCAGCCGTTCTTGAATCTGCCCCATGGTCAGCGCCTGGTCAGAGATGAACGCAGACTCGCCGTCGTTGGCGTCTCCGTTGCGCAGACGGGTGGCACCGTCCACGAAGAAGTCGCCGGCCACCCGGAAATACCACCGGCTGGTCAGATCAGCAGGGGAGTAGACGGTGTCCTCGCCGCCCGGCCCCCAGCTCAGAGGCTTCTTGTTGCCCTTGCTCTTCACAATGTCCATGATGTCCGCCACCACAGCGGAAGCCGTGGGCAGCTTGCCCGCCCCACGGCCGTAGAACATCACGTCACCGATGGAGTCACCGGTGACCTGGATGGCGTTGAACACGTCCTCCACGTTGGCCAGGGGGGATTCCTCATGCACCAGATGGGGCGCTACGAAAGCGCACACCTTTCCGTCCGACTCTCGGCGGATGCTCCGGCCCAGCAGCTTGATCTTGTAGCCGCCGCTGCGGGCGTAGGCCACATCGGAGAGGGTGATGTGGGTGATGCCCTCGGTGGGCACCTGTTCGGGGTAGATGTGCCGGCCGAAGCCCAGAGAGGACAGGATGCAGATCTTCCGGCAGGCGTCATGGCCTTCGATGTCGGCGGTGGGGTCTGCTTCCGCGTAGCCCTTTTCCTGGGCTTCCTTCAGGGCGTCGTCAAAGGACAGGCCGCCGCGGATCATCCGGGTCAGGATGTAGTTGGTGGTGCCGTTCAGGATGCCCACGATCTCGGACAGCTCATTGGCTGCCAGACAGCTGCTCATGGGCCGCAGGATGGGGATGCCACCGCCCACACTGGCCTCAAAGAGGAAGGAGCAGCCCTTCTCCTTGGCAATCTGGAGCAGCTCGTAGCCGTAAGCGGCCACCAGTTCTTTGTTGGAGGTGACCACATGCTTGCCGGCGTTGAGCGCCCGACGGGCGTAGTCCAGAGCCACGGTGGTGCCGCCGATGCACTCGGCCACCACCCGTACCTCCGGGTCGTTCTCGATGATGGAGAAATCCTGGACGATCTTATCTTCAAAGGGGTCGCCGGGATAGTCCCGACGGGTGAGGATGTACTTCAGCTCCACCGCGTTGTCCACCCGCTGGGAGATGTGTGCGCCGTTCTTGTGCAGGATCTCTGCCACGCCGCCGCCCACGGTGCCGTACCCTAAAATTGCAACTTTTACCATAATAACACCTCAATCTGTCACGAAGCTGTCAACCGGCCAGCACCTCGAAGGTGATGACCCCGTAAAGATGTTCCACACTGTGAACCAGCTCTTCCAACGTAGTGCTCAGATTGGAGGTCTCCGCCGACAGGGTGACGGCTGCCACGCCGCCGGTGGGGATGGACTGGTTGATGGTGAGGATATTGCCGCCGGAGGCGGCGAAGGCTGCGAGAATGGACGAGAGCACGCCGGGCTCATCCTTCAGCAGCACCTGGAAGGTGACGATGTGCCCGTTGAGCATATCGTTGAAGGGGCGGATGGCGTCCTTGTACTTGTAAAATGCACTGCGGCTGATGCCCACCTTCAGGGTGGCCTCGTTGACCGTGTCCGCTTCCCGCAGTTCGAGGATGCGTTTGGCTTCCGCCACTTTCAGGAAGATGTCAGGAAGCGCCTTGGCTTCCACGATGAAATATTTAGGTGTAGGAGACATATGCGTTACCTGTCCTTCTCTCTCTTAGATTGTCCGTTGTTGGCGGGCATTTGTAGTTGAATTGACAGAATTGTAGCACAGCTGACGGGAAAATGCAACCGCCAATTTACCCGAAAATTCTTCGGAAGCACAGGAAGCCTTTGGACTGTTCCCATGGGAACCGGTGGAACCGCCCCAAAAACCACGCAAAAATCCCCAGAGCTGGTCTCAGCTCTGGGGATGGGTGTATGCCGATGGGGGACAGGTCAATCCTCGTCCTCGTCCTCATGGTGATAGGGTTTCGTCTTGTTGGTCTTGTTTTCGGTCTTTTTGTTCGCCTGGGTGTCCTCGTCCTCCTCCTCGTCGTCCTCGTCCTCCGCTTCCGGATCCACAGGAGTCTCCTTCTTGGGCTTGACGACCTTTTTGGGGATATAGGACACCTCGCCCCGAATCTTGGCCTTGGCGGCGGCGCCGGTGCGCTGGTAGTTGAGGATCATGCTGCCGTTGGAGTAATAGTGCCGGTCACAGTACTCGGTGGGGGCGTCCCCGGCCAGGAAGGTCTGGTTCTTCCCGCACCCGGCGGCGGTACAAGCCTTGGTGGCCAGCAGGCCGCTGGCAGTACAGCAATAAGCTGTGGTGGTCTCCAGGTCGCCGTTGAATCCGATGTCCGTGTCCCCTTCGCTCACTGCGCTCATGACCTTCTGCCACAGGATACAGGAGGGGTTGCCCGCCGAGTTGATGCGCTCCTGCCGGTCGTAGCCGCTCCAGACGGCGGCGGTGTAGTAGGGGGTGTAGCCCACGAACCAGCGATCGTAGTCGTTGGTGGTGGTACCGGTCTTGCCGGCGGCAGTCATGTTGCTCAGCTTTGCCAGCTTGCCGGTGCCATCGGTGACTACATGCTGGAGCATCTGGTTCATGTAGAACGTGGTGGCCTGGCTCAAGATGGCCGTGCTGGTGGGCTGACCGGTGATGACGGCGTTGCCGTTCTCGTCCACCTTCACGCTGTAGTCCCCGTTGGACAGCAGGATCTTGCCGGTGCTGTCGGTGACCACCGTGTAGAGGTAGGGGGAGGAGTACAGGCCGTCCCGTGGGAAAGAGGCGTAGGCCGCCGCCATCTCCAGGGTGGTCACACCCTTGGTCAGGCCGCCCAGTGCCAGGGGGGCGTAGTTCAGGTCGGAACGGGTGACGCCGGTGCTGGTCTCATAATCCTTCACCAGGGTAGTGATGCCGAACTTTTCCGTCAAAAAGTCATAGGAGTTTTCCAGCCCCAACTGATCCAGCACCTTGACCGCTACTGTGTTCAAAGAGTGGGTCATGGCGGTATCCACATCGGTGAGACCGGAGTAATACCCTTCATCGTTCACCGGCCACAACGTGCCGTCGCTGTTCTGCTGGAAGGGAGTGTCGTCCTCAGCGGAGGAGGGGAGGATGAGACCCGCCTCCATGGCCGGCGCGTACACGCCCAGGGGCTTGATGGAGGAGCCTGGGGGACGGAGGGAGTCGGTGGCGCAGTTCCAGATGCGGTTGCCGGTTTTCTCTCCGATGCCGCCGGCCAGAGCGACCACAGCGCCGGTCTTGTTGTCCACCACCGTGATGCCGCTGCGCAGGGCCTGGCCGCCCAGGGACTTGTACTGGGCCGTGTTGTTGGCGTTGCTGTAGACCGTATCCACCTTGGCCTGCACCTTGGGGTCCAGGCAGGAGTAGATCTGCAGGCCGCCGGAGTAGATGAGATTGGTGGCGGTGGTCTCGTCGTAGCCGTACTGCTCGCCCAGGTCGGCGATGACCGACTCGATGACTGCGTCGGTGTACCAGCTGTAGTAGCCGTTGTCCGACCCGCCGGTGGTCGTCTCGCTGTCCTTGGAGCCAAAGACACACTTGACCTCCTCCGCCTTGGCCTCGTCCCGTTTTTCCTTGGAAATATACCCCTGTTCGCACATCAAGTCCAGAGCCAGATTCCGCCGTTCCTTGTTGTTCTCCGGCTGGGTGTAGGGGTCGTAGAGGGCGGGGTTGTTGGTGATGGCGATGAGGGAGGCGCACTCGGCCAGGGACAGCTGGTTCACCGTCTTGCCAAAATACTTCTGTGCCGCCGTGGACACGCCGTAGCAGCCGTGGCCCAGATAGATGACGTTGAGATACCACTCGATGGTCTCATCCTTGGTGTGGGTCTTGTCGAACTCCAGGGCCTCAAAGATCTCCAGCACCTTCCGCCGCACCGTGGTCTCATTGTTGCCGGTGAGGTTCTTGATGAGCTGCTGGGTGATGGTGCTGCCGCCCTGGATCTGCCGGCCGGTGAACATATACGTCACCGCAGCCGCCGTCCGCACCCAGTCCACCCCGTGGTGATCCTTGAAGCGCTTGTCCTCGATGGCGATGGTGGCGTTGATGAGGTTCTCGGGCATATCCTTCAAGTCCGCCCACACCCGATTCTCCGAGGCGTAGAGGGGCTGATAGGCCACATACTCGTCCTTCTCGCTGTCGTAGTAGTACAGGTTGGAGGTCAAGTCGGTGTTGGAGGTCAGCAGGGCGGCGCTGGACTGTTCCACCTCCGGCATGATCACGTTGTGTACATAGACAGCGGCGTAGCAAGCCACGATGGCGCAGGTGGTCACAAAGATCAGCAGCAGGGTGCCGAGAATGACGCCCAGGCGCTTGAAGAAGCTGCGTGGCTTGGTGGTCGATGGGTTTTGTTTCGCTTTTGCGTTTGCCAAAATGGAAACACCTCCTGAAAAGCGTGGGAAAAGGGTGTTGCCTTCTCTAAAGTCCCGTGGGAACTTTAAGGTATTATACCACAGTTGTCAAATAAACGTCTGTTTTCCGCGAACATTTTGAAAAAAACCTCCGCCAGGGGCAGAATCTGTCCCACCGGTTATAAAACCAGCCTTTTCCAGGGCATACTGGCAGGGAAAGGGGGAAAGGAACATGAACATCAGAACCTTACGCGCCTGGCTCACCGGCGTGGCCATGACCCTGGCGCTGCTCATGACCAGCGGCGTCCTGGCCTGGCAGCTCACCGCACCGGTGCAGGCAGGGGGCAGCGCCGCAGCGGCGGACAACGGGGAATACCTCCTGGTGGATCAGGCCGGACAAATCTGTATCTACTCCGACGGCAGCCTCATCAGCAACACCGGCATCCCCGTCCGCGCCCTGCCCGAGCTGGATCGCATCGCCCTGGCTCAGGGCATCCACGCCAAGGGACAGCGGCAGCTGGCCGCCCTGCTGGAGGACTTCGGGGGATAGGGGGGAAGAATTTTGCGATAGCCCCTTGCTTTTTCTTCCGGTTTTGGCTACAATGTAGGAAAGCAAGGGCGCAAGCCCCATGACACCGGAGGAAGACACCATGAGCAACGATTACGGCGGGACCTTTATCACGCTGACCGACGAGAACGGCGAAGAGGTGGTCCTGGAGTACCTGGACACCGTCGAGTACAACGGCAATATCTATATGGCCTTCTTCCCCACCCTGGACGAGGATGTGGATCCCGACGAGGCGGAGGAGAGCGAGGACTACGGCCTGATCATCATGCGGGTGGAGACCGTCAACGGCGAGGACGAACTGGTCACTCTGGAGGATGAGGAAGAGGCGGAAGCAGTCTATAACGTGTTTATGGAAGAAGCCTTCAGCGAGGACGAAGAAGAGGAATGACCGTCCCGCCCGCCGCATAGGATAGCGGTGGAAAAGCAATATCGAAACGCGCCCTGCGGGGTACGTGATGATCTCACATTAAACCCACAATTTTCTTTCGGGATGCCCACCTCGCTTGGTGGTTTGCAGGCCTCCCGGCCCTCGGGCTGGAAGTTGGAAGCAGTAAAGCTTGGCGGAGGCAACCCACCTGCCCTTCTGGTGCAGGTTTAAGAGAGATCACACGGCCTTCGCGGGGTTTTGCTATCCGGTAGCGAAACAATAAGGATTGAAAAACCTGGGATTTCTCCCGGGTTTTTTTCATTATGTCTTGCAACAGTAGGACAAATCGAGTATAATGTACCGATGTAATTAAGGCAAACGGGCGAAAAAGCCCGGAACGTAAACCGAAATGTTGGAGGAATCCGTTCTATGAGTGAAGAAACCAAGAACCTCAACCATACAGACGAGAACAAAGAGGGGATTGCCAAAAAGGGCATGTCCATGAAGGAACGCAAGAAGGCGTTGGAAGAGAAGAAGGAAAAGCGCCGCACCAAAATTTACATCGCCGTCGGCGTGGTGGTGGTCATCCTGGTGGCCGCCCTGCTCTTCTTCGACGGCGGCACCCTCCAGCGCTCCATGACCGCCCTCACCGTGGGGGACAAGACCTACAGCGCTGCCGAGGTGGACTACTACTATTATAGCAACTACAACAGCGCCAGCACCTACGCCCAGTACTACGGCCTGGACACCAGCAAGAGCCTGAAGGATCAGGAGATCTACGAGGGCACCACCTGGTACGACTACTTCCGGGACAGCGCCAAGAAGGAGCTGACCAACGTGTCCATCCTGGTCCAGGAGGCGGAGAAGGAAGGGTATACCCTCAGCGAAGAGGGACAGAAAGAGGTGGAGGACGCCATCGCCTCTCTGAAGGAGAACTGCGATAAAAACGGTTACTCCCTGAAATACTACCTCCAGAACACCTACGGCCGGTACATGAATGAGAAGACCTATCGCAAGGTCGCCCTGGAATACCAGCTGGCACAGGAGTACCAGAAGAAGGTCACCGAGTCCTACAAGAAGACGGACAAGGACGCCGAGAAGTATTATAAGGAGCACGCCGCAGAGCTGGATACCTTCGAGTACGAGGCTTACGAGGTGCCCGTCAAGACCGAGACCAAGACGGACAAGGACGGCAAGACCGTCGATCCCACCGAGGAAGAGACCAAGGCCGCTGAAAAGAAGGCCAAGGAGGGCGCAGCAGCCCTGGAAGCAGCCATGAAGGCTGGTGACACCAAGAAGGTGGCAAAGCTGGTAGAGGACTACGGCTGCACCGACTACAGCAACCGCACCTATTCCTCCTTCAGCAGCTACGGCTTCAAGGATTGGCTGACCAGCAAGGACCGCAAGGCCGGCGACCTCAAGACCATCAAGAACGAGACCAAGAGCAGCGACGGCAAGACCACCACCCTGAACGGTTACTACGTGGTCCAGTTCGATAAGCGCTACCTGGACGAGTACCACGGCGCCAACTTCCGCAACGTCCTGGTGAAGGCAGAAGCCGCCAAGGATAAGGACGGCGAGACCAAGAAGGACGCTGACGGCAACACCGTCTACGATTACGACGCCGCCAAGAAGAAGGCAGAAGAGCTGCAGAAGACCTGGAAGAAGGACGGCGGCGACGCCGACGCGCTGGGTGCGCTGGCAGAGGAAAATTCCGGCGACAGCAATTCCAACTACAACCAGGGTAAGTACGAAAAGGCCTCCAAGGAGGACGTGACCGACACCCTGAAGGCTTGGCTCTTCGACGAGAAGCGCAAGGAAGGGGACACCGCCCTGCTCAAGGACGAGGATGCCC
>CAKTHW010000037.1 GCA_934565425.1 uncultured Oscillospiraceae bacterium | reverse complement strand
ATAATGTACTACGTGGAAGGGAGAACCCCCGGCGAGGGTTCTCCCTCTTTTCAGCGGAGCTGAAAATTCACCCTTGCAAATCAGCAAGAACCAAAGCACCATGCCTGTAAAATAGGCATGGCCTACGCTAAAAACTTGCCACTGGCAAGTTTTCTTAACGCTGCGGTCTGCGGATGCCGACCAGGGGCTTTGCCCCTGGACCCCACTTCATTTTCTTCGAGAAGAAAACGAAGCAAAAAAAGCTTAAAGGGCGCTGCGCGGCTTGAACTTTGTCACCGACTACCTTATTCTTCCGTGTCCGTCTCCTCACATCGCGGCTCCACATTCATCACCGCCGCCACCACAGCGCTGATGACCACCGCCCCGGCGTTGATAGCCACCGTCTTCACGCTGGCGCCGTCGTTGATGCCGCTGACCCACGCCGCCAGGTTGGCTGCCACCACACCGGCCGCCGCCTGGAGGGCGGTGCGCAGGGCACGGTACAGCCACTGACGGGTCTGGATACACTCCTTCATCTCATCCCTCCTTTCCGCCTTGCAGTCTTCTTATAGGATAACAAGACCGCTATCCCATTGTACGGACTGAGCGGGGGAAGTGGGACTAGTTGTAGGGGAAATTTGGGATTCTTGTCCGGAACTGCTGCCCCAAGGGCAAAGGAACGGCACGGAGCGGTTGACAGGAAAGGCTGGATTCTTTATCATAAAGCCAGACAAAACCAAAAGGAGGACAACCACCATGTTGAAAAGAAAGGCAGAAATGACCCACGAGAGCAAGAAGGTCTGGGGCGGCAAGGGCGAGCTGGATCTGTGCAAGATCCTGACCCCGGAGGAGCTGGGCGGCAGAGCCAAGCTGTTCAACATCGTCACCGTAGCGCCCGGTCAGTCCATCGGACTCCACAGCCACACCGACGACTCCGAGGTGTATTTCCTGCTGGAAGGGGAGCTGGAAGTGACCGACAACGACACCAAGACCACCATGCACACCGGCGACGCCATGTTCACCGCCGACGGCGGCACCCACAGTGCGGAAAACTGCACCGGCCAGGTGGCCAAGGTGCTGGCTGTGGTCTTTCCCAGCTGATCTCACAGGACTGACCGGGGAGGGGAGCGGATGAAATTCTTTCATTTGGCCGACCTGCATCTGGGGAAAGTCGTCCACGGCTTCTCCATGCTGGCCGACCAGCGATACGTGCTGGAGCAGGTCTTGCAGGCGGCGCGCCGGGAGCGTCCCGCGGCCATCCTGCTGGCCGGTGACCTGTATGACCGGCGGGTGCCCTCCGGCGGGGCGGTGGCGCTGCTGAACTGGTTCCTGACCCAGCTGGCGGAGGCCCACATCCCCTGCCTGGCCATCGCCGGCAACCATGACTCCGGGGTGCGCATCGGCTTTGCGTCCAAGATTTTGGAAAAACAGGGGCTGTACCTGGCCGGCACCGCCACGGCGGAGCTGACCCGCGTGCGTTTCACCGAAGACAACGTGACGGCAGACGTGTGGCTGCTGCCCTTTTTGCGTCCGGCAGAGGGGGCGGCGCTGCTGCCAGAGGCACACATCCAGAGCTATGACGACGCCGTGCGGGCGCTGCTGGCGGAGCAGAGATTGGACGACAGCGTGTGCAATATCCTGGTCGCCCACCAGTTCGTCACCGGCGCTGGTGTGACCCCGGAGCGGTCGGACTCCGAGGTGGTCACCGTGGGCGGTGTGGACAACGTGGACTGCGCCGCCTTTGCCGCCTTTGACTACGTGGCGCTAGGGCACATCCACGGCCCCCAGCCGGTGGGCGACCGCTGCCGTTACGCCGGTTCCCCCTTGCCCTACAGCTTTTCGGAAGCCCGTCAGGACAAGCGCATCACCGTCATCGAAGTGACCGCCCCCCACGCCTGTTCCATCTCCACCGTCCCCCTCACCCCCCTGCACCCCATGCGAGAGCTGCGGGGGCCGCTGGAGGAGCTGCTCAGGCCGGACATCGTGGCGGCAGCCGACCCGGAAGATTACCTGCGGGTGACCCTCACCGACGAACGGGAGCCGGAGAACGCCGCCAGCCGCCTGCGGGCGGTGTACCCCAACCTGATGCGCTTGGAGTTCGACAACCGGCGCACCCGGCAGAGCGAGTTGCAGCTGGACGAGGATTGGGAGGAGGAACTGTCCTTGGAAGGGCTGTTCGCGGAGTTTTTTGAGAAGCAGAACGGCCGAGCGTTGGAGCCGGAGAGCCAAACGCTGTTGGAGCAGGTGCGAAAGGAGGCGGACGAGCACACATGAAACCCATTCGATTGACCTTCTCCGCCTTCGGCCCCTACGCCGGGGAGGAGACGGTGGATTTTTCCGCCTTTTCCGACGGACTCTACCTCATCGCTGGCGACACCGGTGCTGGCAAGACCACGATTTTTGACGCCATCACCTTCGCCCTCTACGGCGAAAGCAGCGGCAAGAGCCGGGGCACTACCGCCCTGCGCAGCGACTTCGCCCAGCCGGACACCCCCACCTTCGTCCGGCTCACCTTCGCCTATCACCAGCAGGAGTACACCGTCTATCGCAGTCCGGAATACCTGCGCAAACGCAAAAAGGGCACCGGTGAGACCAAACAGAAACGGGAAGCCACCCTGACCGGCCCCCAAGGGCTGATGGCCACCGGCGACCGGCAAGTGACCCAGGAGATACAAGAACTGCTCCAGCTCACCGCCGCCCAGTTCAAGCAGGTGGCCATGCTGGCGCAGGGGGAGTTCCGGGCGCTGTTGGAGGCCAGCAGTGAGGTGCGAGGGGACATTTTGCGGAACCTGTTCCAGACGGAACCTTGCCAGCAGCTCCAAGAGGCGTTAAAGCAGCGGGAACTGACCCAGCGGGGCGCGCGAAAAGAGGCTATGCAGCAGCTGAGCCAGCGGCTGCAGAGCGTCCAGTACCCGGAGGACTACCCCCAGCGGGAACAGCTGGAGACGGCCATCGCCCAGGGCGGCGTGAACCTGACCGGCGCCCTGGACGCCTTGAAACAGCTGCTCACCACAGAGCGGGACAGCCAGTCCCAGCTGCAACAGGCCATCCGTGCCCAGACGGAGACCCTGCTGAAAAAGCGGGAGGAACGCACCCGGCTGGAACTGCTCAACAGCCGCCTGACCCAGCGGGAGACCCTGCGGACAGAGCTGGAACAGCTCCAGGCGGAAGCGCCCCAGTACACCAAGCTGGAAGCCCAGATCAAGCAGGGCGAAACCATCCTCCACATGGTGCGCCCAGCGGAGCAGGAGTGGCAGCGGCAGCTGACCCACCAGGCCGGCATCCAAGAGGAGCTGACCCGCAGACGCGCCGCCCAGCGCACCTGGGAACAGGAGGCACTGGTGCTGGAGGAGCAGTGGAGCGCCTGGCAGGCAAAGGAACCCCTCATCGAGGAGCTGGAAGGGCATAAGCGGAAGTACGAGGCCACCCTGCCGGACTATGACGTATTGGCTCAGCAGGACGCGGAATGTACCCAGCTGGAACACAAAAAGGCGACCTTGACCCAAGCCCTGACCCAGCTGCAAGCGAAACTAGAGCAGCTGGAAGGGGAGACCCAGGCGTGCAGCACCCAGCTCACCCAGCTGGACGGGGTGGAAGGCCAGTTGGAACGCCTGCGCAGCGAGACCCAGCAGGCGGAACGCCGGTTGGCCAAGAGCAAGGCGCTCTTGAAGCGGGAAGGGCAGCTGCAGCAGCAAAAGAATGCCCTGCAAACCCAGGAGACCACCTACCAGCAGGCGTTAGCGCAGTGGAAACAGGCTCGCGCCCACGCCGACCAAGCCCAGGCGGCCTTTTTGGCCGACCAGGCGGGGGTGCTGGCAGCCCAGCTCCAGGATGGCGCACCCTGTCCCGTTTGCGGTTCCACCCACCACCCGCACCCAGCCCAGCCCAGCCAACAGGGCTTGAGCCAGGAGGAGACCCAGCAGTTACAGCAGCAGGCGGAGGCGCAGTACCAGCACTGCACCCAGCTGGCCACCGACCTGTCCACTCTCCGCGGACAACTCCAGGCGGAACAGACCCACCTGGAACAGGAGGCCGCAGAGCTGCTGGATGATACCCAAGCAGAACCCCTGTCCCAGGCGTTACAGCGCTGCCAACAGGAGACTGCCACCCAGCTCACCCAGTTACAGCAGGCCGTCACCGAGACAGAAGCCCAGTGCCGGCAGCGCACCCAGGCGCAGGAAAAATTGGAACAGCTGCAAGCCCAGCGGACGGTACAGGAAGGTCAGCTGACCCAACAGCGGGCGGAGTTGGAAACGGTACACCGCCAGTATTCCGCCGCCGACGCCCGACGGGGCGAGACGAAAAAACGCCTGCTCTTCCCCACCCGACCGGAGGTGGAGGCGGCCATCCAGGCGTTCCAACAGCAGTTGGACGAGAGCCGGAAGGGGCTGGAGACGGCACGTCAGCGGCTGGACGACCACCGGAAGCAGATGGAGCACAACCGACTGCTCCTGGAGGCCAAGGAGGCGGAGCTGCCCCAGGTGGCGGAGCTGTGCGCCCTGAGTCGGCAGCGGTTGGAGGAGGCGTTGACCCAGGCCGGGCTCACCGAACAGACCCTGACCACAGAAGGGGACACTCTCCAAGAGGACTGGCTCCAAGCCCAGCGGCAGAAACTACAGGACTACCACACCCAGGTGCAGACAAAGACCGCCCTGCTGACCCAGCTGGCGCAGGAGCTGAACGGGGTGGAGCAGGTGGAACTGGAGCCGTTGAACCAGGCCATCACGGAGCTGGAGAGCGTCATCCAAACCCTGGAAGAGCAGGAGCGCCAGATCGCCGTGCGCATCCAGAGCAACGAGAGCATCCGAGACGCCTGTCGCAAGGGCTATGCGTCCTTGCAGGGGGCGCAGGAGGACTACCTGCGCCTGAAGGAGCTGTCGGACACCGCCAACGGCGAGCTGACCGGCCGGGCGAAGATCACCTTCGAGCGGTACGTCCAGGGTCGGTTCTTCCGGCAGATCGTGGCGCGGGCCAACCACCGGCTGTACCAGATGACCAACGGCCGCTTCCAGCTGGCCATGCAGGAGACCGCCCAGAACAACCGGGGCAAGACCGGGTTGGATCTGGACGTGATCGACCACTACACCGGCAAGCGCCGCAGTGTGAAAACGTTGTCCGGCGGCGAAGCCTTCCAGGCGTCCCTGTCCCTGGCCTTGGGACTGTCCGACGTGGTGCAGCGGCGCAGCGGCGGCATCCAGCTGGACGCCCTGTTCCTGGACGAGGGCTTTGGCACCCTGGACGAGGAAGCCCTGCGCCAGGCCATCGGCACCTTGCAGCGGCTGGCGGACGGGCAGAAGATGGTGGGCATCATCTCCCACGTGGCGGAATTGAAAGAGGCCATCGGACGCAAAATAATCGTGACCGCCACCGCCCAAGGCAGCACGTTAGAAATTCAGGCGTAAGGAGAAGGAAGATGAACGATCAACAGCTACGAGATATCCTCACCCACCGCACCATCGGCGCCGAGCGCCTCCAACGCAACGCAGCCATCCTACTGCCGTTGGTGGAGGTGAACGAGGAGGATGCCCTGCTCTTTGAGGTGCGCTCCAAACGGCTGGAGATGCAGCCGGGCGAGATCTGTTTCCCCGGCGGCCGCATCGAGTCCGGCGAGACGCCGGAGACCGCCGCCCTGCGGGAGCTGTGGGAGGAGCTGCGCGTCCCGTCCCGGCAGGTGACCCTGTTGGGGCCCATGGATAAGATGGTACACTTCTCCGGCACCGTCTACCCCCAGGTGGGACGGGTGGCGGCGGAGGCCATGAACGCCCTCTACCCCAACCCGGACGAGGTGGAGGAGGTGTTCACCGTGCCCCTGCGCTATTTGCTCACCCAGCCCCGGGAGCACTACACCTACTACATGACCCCGGACAACCTCCAGGAGCTGCCCGCGCCCTTGGCCGAGTACGTCCGCCACTACAAGCAGACCTTTGTCACCCCGGTGTGGTTCTATGAAGGACACACCATCTGGGGCATGACTGCGCGAGCGGTGGAGGCGTTTTTGAAATTTTTCGAGGCATAATAAAAAGACCACCTTTTGAGAAAGGGTGGTCTTTTTCAACAGGGGAACCGGTCACGCCAGTCTGGCGAAAAACCGGGTGGTCTCCTGGTGGAGGGTCTGGATCTGGGCGTATCGACCCCGTTCCTTTTCCTCGTCGGGGCTCTGTTCCAGGTGGGCAAAGAGCTGCTCTGTGCGCATCTCCCGTTCGGGCAGGCTGGCCTCCTGCTGCCGGGTGCGCAGCAGCGCAGGCGGATGCTGGGTGGTGTCCTGATACAGCCGCTCCAGCACCTGCTTGGTGCCTTGGGTCAGCTGTTCTGGGCGCAGGGCGTCCGCCATGGTGACCAGCGAGGTGGACATGGTGTCGTAAAGATAGTAGACAAAAGTCAGATTACGGTAAGACGAGGGGATCAGATCTAACGCATAGGCATCCTGCAAAAGAGCCGCCGCGCCCTGGGCATGGGTCGCAGGGAGGCTCAGTTTTGCCAACTCTAAATCCCGTAAGTCTCTCAGATAAACCAAAAGCGCGTCGCGATTCATGAGGAAAACCTCCTATTGTGTCCATTCCTAGTCGAACTTTCTTTATTTTAGATAAATTCTATCTAAATGTCAATAGGTCGGACGGATCTGCCCTATACTTCAGACTATCTAGAGAAAGAGGCAGTGAATGAAGTGTGAAAAACCGAGTGAAAGACCTGCGGGAAGATTACGACCTGACCCAGCAGCAAGTGGCGGAGGCCATCGGCATCACCCAGCGGAAGTACAGCTACATCGAGACCGGCAGCCAGCCCTTGACGGCGGACATCCTGGTCAAACTGTCCAATTTTTACCACGTCAGCATCGACTACCTCCTGGCCCAGACCGACAACCCCAGACGCAACAAATAAAACCCGTTCCCACCAAGGGAACGGGTTTTGTCGTTATCATTCTGGGAAGTTGCCCAGGGCAACGCCCTTCTGGTGGAGCACGGCGGCTTCCTCATCGCTGAGATACTGCGCTTTCCCCATGGTCAGGCAGTAGTAGCGGATGCGGGCGGAGCGCTCCAAGGTCTCCATCCGAGCGCAGGCTTCGGACAAATTTTTGCCCCAGGTCACCGCCCCGTGGTTGGCCAGCAGCACCGCGTTGTTGTCCCAGCAGTAGGGCAGGATGCTCTCCGCCAGCTCCACCGAACCGGGGGTGGCATAGGGCGCCACCTGTACGTGTCCCAGATACAACCCCTCTTCCGCCAGCAGCATTTTATCAAAGCCCAGGTTGGCCGCAGCGAAGGCGGTGGAGAAGGGGGGATGGGTGTGGACAGCGGCCAGAGCGCGGGGGTTGGCCTTGTACAGGCACAGGTGCATCTTCAATTCCGAAGAGGGCTTCCGGGTGCCCTCCAGCACGTTGCCCGCCAAATCCGTCTTCACCAGCCATTCGTCTGTCAAAAAGCCCTTCCGCGCCCCGGTGGCAGTGGTCCACAGGGTGTCCTCCGTCACTCGGCAGCTCAGGTTGCCGTCGGTGCCCACGGTCAGCCCCTGCTGATACAGCTGGTGGCCAGTCTCGATGAGGGCGTCCTTGGCCTCTCGGTCGGTACAGTATCTCACAGGGGATTCGCCGCCTTTCGTGCAAAGATTTCCTTCAGGGACACGTCATAAGGTGCCCGCGCCACCCCGTACTCGGTGACGATGCCGGTGATGAGGTCGGCGTCAGTCACGTCGAAGGCCGGGTTGAAGGTCTTCACGCCGTCGGCAGCCATGGGCTTTGCGTACCACATGGTGGAGATCTCGTCCCCGTCTCGTTCTTCGATGGGGATTTCCGCGCCGGTGGGCGTGTTCATGTCGATGGTGGAGGAGGGCGCACAGATGTAGAAGGGGATGCCGAAGCGCTTGGCCAGGATGGCCACGCCCAATGTGCCAATTTTATTGGCCGCGTCCCCGTTGGCCGCCACTCGGTCGCAGCCCACGAACACCGCCTGCACCCAACCCTTCTTCATGACGGTAGCCGCCATGTTGTCGCAGATGAGGGTCACATCCACCCCAGCCGCGTGCAGCTCAGAAGCAGTCAGCCGCGCGCCCTGGAGCAGGGGACGGGTCTCGTCGGCGAACACCTTGAAGTGATACCCACGCTCCTGACCCAGATAGATGGGGGCGGTAGCCGTACCGTACTTCACCGTGGCCAGCTGCCCGGCGTTGCAGTGGGTCAGCAGACCCCAGCCCGGCTTTACCAGCTCCAGCCCGTACTCGCCAATCTTCCGACACACCCGGATGTCCTCGTCGTGAATGTCCTCGCTCTCCTGGAGCAGCTTGGCCCGGATGCCGTCCACCGTGTCCAGCTCTTTGACCGCCCCTTCCATCCGCTCCAGCGCCCAGCGCAGGTTGACGGCAGTGGGACGGGAGGAGGCCAGATATTCAGCGGCGTCGTGGAGCTTCGCCCGGAAGTCGTCGGCGTCTGCTGCCTGAATCTCCCGCGCAGCCAGATACAGCCCATAGGCGGCAGCCACCCCGATGGCAGGTGCGCCGCGCACCTGTAAGATCTTGATGGCGTTCCAAATCTCCGCCTGAGTGTGCAGATCCAAGAACACCAGCTCGCCCGGCAGCTTGGTCTGGTCGATGATGTGCAATGCGTCCTTGGCGGCGTTCAGCGCCACCGTGTCATGCTGTAAGATCGAATCCTTCATCTTCTCAAATCCCCTCCATCTGATTGATCATCGAGGCCTGATACCCAGCCCCGAACCCGTTGTCGATATTCACCACGCTGACCCCAGAGGCGCAGGAGTTGAGCATGGACAGCAGGGCGGCCAACCCGCCGAAGCTGGCGCCATACCCCACACTGGTGGGCACGGCGATGACCGGACAGTCAGCCAGCCCGCCGATGACGCTGGCCAGCGCCCCTTCCATCCCAGCCACCACGATGAGCACCCGAGCGGACATGATGACGTCCAGATGAGCCAGCGTCCGATGGAGCCCGGACACCCCCACGTCATACAGACAGGTCACCCGGTTGCCCAGCACCTGGGCGGTCAGCGCTGCCTCTTCGGCCACCGGGATGTCGCTGGTGCCGCCGGTGACCACCACGATGTTGCCCACCTGAGGGCGCTCGGTGGGCGCGGCGATGCCCACCTTGGATAGAGGGTGATAGTCCAGCGGCAGTTGGGCTTGTACCAGCGCCGCCGCCTCCGGCGACATCCGGGTCACCAGGATGTTCTGCACGCCGTCTCCGGTCATCCGCCGCAAAATGCCCAAAATCTCCTCCGGCGTCTTGCCCGCCCCGTAGATGACCTCGGCCGCACCCTGACGGATGGGGCGGTGGCTGTCGATCTTGGCGTAGCCCAAGTCCTCAAAGGGCGCCAATTTCAGCTGTAACAGCGCCTCCTCCGGCCCCAGCTGACCGGACTGCACCTGTTGGAGCAGCTGTAACGTCTCCTGCCGGTCTTGCATCCAGAATCCCTCCTTTTCCCAGTCGGATGGTACGATAAATCCAGTATACTCAATTTTTCCGGGGGATGCAAGGGGAGTTCCCTGAAAAGAAAAATCGTGTTATAATGACAGGAGAGATAGAAAGGGAGAATGACCATGAAACTGTATCAGCCCACCTGTTGGAAGTCGTTCCAATGTACGGCATCCCAGTGCAGCGACAACTGCTGCATCGGCTGGGAGATCGACATCGACCCGGACAGCTATGCCCGTTACCAGGCGTTGCCTGGTGCCTTTGGCCAGCGGGTGCGGGAGAGCATCCAGCCGGGGGAGACGCCCTGCTTCCGGATGAACGGGGAGCGCTGCGCCATGTTGAACGGGGAGAACCTGTGCGAGATCTATCGGCGCTTGGGCAAGGAGGGGCTGTGCCAGATCTGTCACGACCACCCCCTGTTCACCGACACCTTCGGCACCCGCCGGGAGACCGGCCTGGGTCTGTGCTGCGAGGAAGCGGCACGGCTGCTCTTCGCCCAAACGGAGCCGCTGACCCTGTACGCCACAGACACAGCGGAGCCGGAGTACCCGGAGGAGGTAGAGGAAGCCCTGGTGACACAGATGACCGCCCTGCGCGACTACCTCTTCCACCTGCTCCACGACCGCACCGTGCCCATCAACCTGCGCCTGTGCCAACTGCTCATCGAGGCACAGGAAGCCCAGTGGATCTGGGAGGAGGAACGGTGGGAGGAGATGGAACGTCTGTTCCACAGCGAACCGGGCCGACCGGACGCCGTGCCCATGGACACCCGGCAGGCGGTGAGCCTGTTACAGGAGTGGGTGACCCGGTTCGAGACCTTCGAGCCTATCAACGACGCCTGGACGGCGCTGTTGGGGCAGTGCAAAACCCTGCTGCAGCAGCCGGAGCCAGAGATATTCGCCCTGTGGCAGCGGTTCGTGGAAGCGATGGCGGACCGCACCCAGGAGTATGAGCAGCTCATGAGCTACTTCCTCTTCCGCTACTTCTTGAAATGCGTCTACACCGGCGATTGCCGCACGCCCGTGCGTCTGGCAGTGGTGAGCACCATGATGATCGCCTGGCTGGACGCCACACGGTTCTGGCAGACGGGACAGTTCACCGCAACCGACCGCATCCAGGTGGCCGGACTGTACTCCAAACAGATGGAGTATTCCGAGGAAAATTGGGCGGGGCTGGAGGAAGCGCTGCTGTTCGACCAGGCCTTTGAGGACGCCCTGCTCCAAGACCTGCTGTGCAGTCTGTGAAAGGGATTGACAAGAGTAAAAAAACACGGTAAAGTAGTGAAGTTACCAGAAAAGGAGGTGCGTCCATGGACGAGAAAGAACACGCAAGGCTCCACGAAGCGGGCATCGCCCACAGCCACGACCACGAACATCCCCATCCCCACAGCCATGGTCACACCCATAGCCACGCCCACACCAAAGCGGTCCTGAACCGCCTTTCCCGTGCCATCGGCCACCTGGAACGGGTGCGGAAGATGGTGGAGGACGGCCAGGACTGCTCCGAAGTCCTCATCCAGCTGGCCGCCGTCCGCTCCGCCCTGACCAACACCGGCAAGGTCATCCTGAAGGACCACATCGACCACTGCATCGTGGACGCCGTGGAGGAGGGGAACCTGCAGGCCATCGCGGACTTGGAGCGAGCCATCGACCAGTTCATGAAATGAAAAATGCCAACGCTGCACAGGCAATCCGTTGACATAGGAGACAGGATTTAGTATACTAGAAGTACCAAGGGCGCTGCCGGTAGACGGTTCACCCTCTACCAAGACTTTGAAGTGATCGCCGAAACTTTGCGAGGGTAGCGGCGATTACTTCTTTTTACTGGCCTGGATAAACAGGCTGATAATACCAACGACTAAGATGCCGATTTGGATCAGATCGGAATAAGTAACCATTGGACAGCCCCCCTTTCGCAATGAACAGGGGGCAAGAAGTGTCACCCCCTGAGACAGAGGGCCAACCGCCTACCGTTACTGGCAGCGCCGAGGATAGGATAACACAAGATTTGACAAAAAGCAACCGGACGGAACAAAGGCGTACGGTTGACAATTTTGGATGGATTCAGTATACTAGAAATACAAGGGCGCTGCCGATAGACGGTTAGCCCAAAGTTAGGTTAATGAAGTAACCGCACCTTTTTGGCTCTGGGGCGGTTACTTCTTTTTATTGGCCTGGATAAACAGGCTGATAATGCCAACGACCAGAATGCCAATCTGGATGAGATCGGAATAAGTAATCATCGGGCAGCCCCCCTTTCCACGAGAGAGAAGGGGGCAAGAAGCTGCCCCCTTCGAGAGAGGGCCAACCGCCTACCGTTACTGGCAGCGCCGAGGATAGGATAGCACAAGATTTGACAAAAAGCAACCGGACGGAACAAAGGCGTACGGTTGACAACTTTGGAGGGATTCAGTATACTAAAGGTACAGAGGGCGCTGCCGGTAGACGGTCAACCCCTTGTTGGTTCATTGAAGTAATCGCCGAACTTTGCTAGGGTAACGGCGATTACTTCTTTTTACTGGCCTGAATGAACAGGCTGATAATGCCAACGACTAAGATGCCGATTTGGATCAGATCGGAATAAGTAACCATTGGACAGCCCCCTTTTCACAACGAACAGGGGGCAAGAAGCGTCACCCCCTGAGACAGAGGGCTGACCGCCTACCGTTACTGGCAGCGCCAACCATTAAGATAGCACAAAATCTGACAAAACACAAACCGTCCCAACCGAAAACAACAGGTCGTCCTGTTGTTTTTTCCGGTGGAAAAGAATATGTCTTGACAGGTTTCAAAACATATGGCTATAATGAGACAATGAGAAAAAACGAACCAAAGGAGGACGAAAACATGAATGCCCAGTCCAGAAGAAATGCCATCATGGAGGTTTTAAAGGCGGAAGAAAAACCCGTCAGCGCGTCCACTCTGGCCAAACAGTTCAACGTCAGCAGACAGATCATCGTCGGGGACATTGCCCTCCTCCGCGCCGGCGGCGCAGACATCTCCGCCACCCCCAAGGGTTACGTCCTGGCACGGGAGCGGGGCGGCGTGGTGCGCCGCATCGTGTGCAAGCATCGGGGGATGGAGCGGATGGCTCAGGAGCTGAACATTTGCGTCGATCACGGCTGCTGTGTCCTGGACGTCATCGTGGAGCACCCGGTCTATGGCCAACTGGCGGGACAGCTCCAGCTGAGCACCCGCTATGACGTGAGCCAGTTCCTGGAATCCGTCGCCCAGGACAAAGCCCACGTCCTCTCCGAGCTCACCGACGGCATCCACCTGCACACCCTCCGCTGCCCCGACGAGGCAGCCTTCCAGCGGGTCCAGGAGGAGCTGGATCGCGAGGGGCTTTTGGTGAAAAATTGAGTCGAAGCCGATGAATTCCGGAAAAAACCTTGACAAATTGAAAATGCGTATTATAATAATACAAAATGTCATGACACCTGTAACGTGACAACACGACACCAGAAACGTCAGACAGAGGGAGTGAGAAAGTTTGTCTAAGGTAAAAGAATTCTGCAAGCGGAAGAACATTGAGGTCTCCGCTAAGCGGTACGGGGTGGACGCCCTGGGCGCAATGGCGCAAGGTCTGTTCTGTTCCCTGCTCATCGGTACCATCATCAAAACCATCGGCCAGCAGGCCGGTATCGAGTTCCTGGTCAACATCGGCACCTACGCCTCTCAGATGGCAGGTCCCGCTATGGCCTGCGCCATCGGCTTCGCCCTTCAGGCAGATCCGTTGGTTCTGTTCTCGCTGATCACGGTAGGCTTCTCCGCCAACGAATTGGGCGGGGCAGGCGGCCCCTTGGCCGTCCTGGTCATCGCCGTCATCGCAGCAGAGCTGGGCAAAGCGGTCTCCAAGGAGACGAAAATTGACATCCTGGTCACGCCGGCCGTCACCATCTTAGTGGGCGTGGGCTTGAGCTACGCCATCGCACCGCCCATCGGTGCAGCCGCCATCTCCGTGGGTCAGGTCATCATGTGGGCTACCGAGTTGCAGCCCTTCCTGATGGGTATCCTGGTCTCCGTCATCGTGGGCATCGCTTTGACCCTGCCCATCTCCTCCGCAGCCATCTGCGCAGCCCTGGGTCTGACCGGTCTGGCCGGCGGCGCTGCTGTGGCAGGCTGCTGCGCACAGATGGTGGGCTTCGCCGTCATGTCCTTCCGGGAAAACCGTTGGGGCGGCATCATCAGCCAGGGTCTGGGCACCTCCATGCTCCAGATGGGCAACATCGTCAAGAATCCCCGCATCTGGATCCCCCCCACGCTGGCTTCCGCCATCACCGGCCCCATCGCCACCTGCATCTTCAAGCTGACCATGGACGGCGCAGCGGTCTCCTCCGGCA
>CAKTHW010000036.1 GCA_934565425.1 uncultured Oscillospiraceae bacterium | reverse complement strand
GGGGAGGATGACCACGTTTTCGTCCGTCTCTCTGAGGGTTTTATAGTCCATGTGAAAGCACTCCTTTTCCGTCAGATGCCCAGCAGCTCGCAGGCGGCCAGCGCCGCCGCCGCCTCGATGACCGGCACCGCCCGATGGACGATGCAGGGATCGTGACGGCCTTGGATGGTCAGCTTGGCGTCCTCCATGGTGGAGAAGTTGATGGTGTTCTGTTCCTGTCCAATGGACGGCGTAGGCCGGATGGCCACCTGGAACAGGATGGGCATCCCGTTGCTGATGCCGCCATTGACGCCGCCGCTGTAGTTGGTGCGGGTCTTCACCTGGCCATTGTCCATATAGAAGGGGTCGTTGGCCTGGCTGCCTCGCATGGACGCAAAGTCAAAACCGGCACCAAAGGAAATCCCCTTTACAGCGGGTACGGCGAACAGATGCTGCGCCAGCACCCCTTCCACGTTGCAGCCCAGATCCGGGGAACCTACCCCCACGGGCAGACCCAGGACGGCGCACTGGATGGCGCCGCCGATGGAGTCCAACTCCTCCCGGGCCTGTAGAATCTCCGCCTGCATGGCCTCTCCCGCCTGGTCGTCAACGGTGGGGAAGGCCTTTTCGGCTAGGGTTTGGAACAGGGTCGGGGTCAGTTCAGTGGCTGCAAAGGAAGTGTCCTTTACAGCGCCAATCTGGCTGATATGGGCGCCCACGGTGATACCCTGCTGCGCCAGCAGCTGCTTGGCCACGGCACCGGCGAACACCAGCGGAGCGGTCAGGCGACCGGAGAAGTGGCCACCGCCCCGGTAGTCGTTACAGCCCTGGTAACGGACAAAACCGGTGTAGTCCCCGTGGCTGGGTCGGGCCAGGAAACGGGTCCTGGCGTAGTCCTTGGAGTGGTGGTCGCTGTTGTGGATGATGGCACAGAGGGGGGTGCCGGTTGTTTTTCCCTCAAAGACACCAGATAAGATCTCTGGGATGTCCGCCTCCTTCCGGGCGGTGGACAGGGGGCTCTTCCCCGGTGCCCGCCGTGCCATTTCCTGGGAAATAGCCTCCATATCCAAGACCAGCCCAGGGGGCACCTGCTCCAGCACGACGCCGATGGCAGGGCCGTGGGACTCGCCGAAAATACTATATCTCATGGTCACTCACTCCGTTCTGACAATGGTGCCGCCCAGCTGTTCGTAGTCCTCCCAGAAGTTGGGATAAGACTTGGCCACGCTCTCCGCGCCGGTCACTTCCACCACGCCGTCGGCACAGGTGGCCGCAACGGCCAGCATCATGGCGATGCGGTGGTCTCCGTGGCTGTCGCAGGTGCCGCCGTGGAGGTGCGGGACGCCGTGGATGATGAGGGCGTCGGGGGTCTGCTCCACCTGAGCGCCCAGCTTGTTCAGCTCTGCGGTGACCGCTTCCAGGCGGTCGCTCTCCTTCAGGCGCAGGCGGGCGGCGTCCACGATGTGGGTGGTCTCCCCTGCCCGCAGGGCGGCGCGCACGGCCAACGCTGGCACCAAGTCCGGACACTGGCGGACGCTGAGGGTCACGGTGCCGGTGCCGTCCAGCTGGCGGGCGTAGTCGCAGATGATCCGGTCGCCCTGGGCAGAGGATGTGCTCAGGCCGGTGACGGTCAGCGGGTTGCCCATGCTGGCGGCGACGATGTAATTGGACGCCTGGGAGTAGTCCCCCTCCACGGTCACGTCCGCCGGGTGTCCTACCTGGTTGCCAGGCACCTTCCAGCCGCTCTCGGTGGGGTGGGCGACGATGCCGAATTGCGCCAGCGCCTCCAAGGTCAGCTCCACGTACCCTCTGGACTCCAGGGGGGTGGTCAGAACCAGTTCCGAATCCCCTTCCAACAGCGGCAGCGCGTAGAGCAGCCCGGTGATGAACTGGGAGGAGACGTCCCCCGGCAGTTCGAACCGTCCCGGCTTCAGGGTACCGGAGAGGGTGATCTGCCCTGGCTGTCGTGTGAAAGTGATGTTCTGACGGGTGAAGATGACCTCATAGGGTTTGTAAGGCCGTTCCATCAGCCGTCCCCGCCCCCGGAACACGCCGCCGCCAGCCACGGCCAGCGCCACCGGCATGAGGAAGCGGATGGTGGAGCCGGACTCGCCGCAGTCCAGCGTCGGGAGGATGCCGGTGCTGGGTCTGCTGCGGCCGATGCCGGTCACCACCACGCCTCCCTGGGACTCGACTGCGCCCAGCTGGGTCATGCAGTCCAGGGTGGCGCAGATGTCCTGGGAGTGGGCCAGGTTGTGGATGTGGCTGGTGCCGTCGGCCAGGGCGGCGCCGATGATGAGGCGGTGTGCCTGGCTCTTGGAGGGGGGCACCTGGATGGCCCCGCTGAGTTTTCCCGGAGTGATGGTAACCTTCATAGGCGCTCCTTTTCGATCTCTTCTATCAACTGGAACAGTTTTTCTTTTTCCATGGGTACGGCCTGTGCCTGGCCCAGTTCGCTGAGCAGGATGACGCTGATCTTGCTGCCGCTGCCCTTTTTGTCCAGGCCGATGGCGCTCTGATAGTCCTCCATGGTGCAGGGGATGTGGTCGGGCAGACCGAAGTTCCGCACCACGGTCTTCAGCAGCAAAGGCAGCTCGCCGGGGGTCATCCCCAGCCGGACGCCCAGCTCCACCGCCCGGCACATCCCGGCGGCCACGGCTTGGCCGTGGGTGCAGTTCTCGTAGTTGCCGGCTTTTTCGTAGGCGTGGCCTAAGGTGTGGCCGAAGTTGAGGAGCATCCGCAGGCCGGTGTCCCGCTCGTCCTTGGCCACGATGGCGGCTTTGATGGCGCAGCAGGTGTGGAGGACTTCCTCGATCTGAGACATCACCGCAGCCCGGTCGGCACAGTGGTAGAGCAGGTGGAAGAAGGCCCGGTCGGCGATGCAGCCGTATTTGATGACCTCCGCCATGCCGTCGGCAAAGGCTTCGTCAGACAGGCTGTCCAGCACGTCCAGGTCCATGAGCACCCGTTTGGGCTGCCAGAAGGCACCGGCCAGGTTTTTGCCCGCCTTCAGGTCGATGGCCACCTTGCCACCTACCGAAGAGTCCACCTGTGCCAGGAGGGTGGTGGGGATCTGAATGAAATCCACCCCACGCAGCACCGTGGCGGCGGCGAACCCAGCCAGGTCCCCAACCATGCCGCCCCCCAGGGCGGCTACCGCGTCGCTGCGGGTCAGGCCGAAGCCCAACAGCTCCTCCCAGAGCCAGGTGAGCACCTCCGGGCTTTTGGAGCGCTCCCCGGCAGGCACCAGGAAGATCTTGGCGACAAAGCCCGCCTGGGTCAGGGATTCCTGCACCTGGGAGCCGTATTGGATGGCCACGTTGCTGTCGGTGACCACGGCCACCCGACAGCCAGGTTTCAGCACTTCCCTGCACTGCTGGCCCACCTGCTGGAGCAGGCCCCGTTCCATGATGATGTCATACGCACGTCCCGGTAATGCTACCGTCAACTGTTCCATTCCGTTGTCTCCTTCTCTTGTCCGATGCTTATTTTACGATCTGCTTGCCCAGCATAGCGGTCATCTGCTCCGCCTTCTTCATCAGGTCGTCGAACTGAGCGGGGGTCAGAGACTGCTGGCCGTCACAGAGGGCCTTGGCCGGGTTGTTGTGGACTTCGATGATGAGACCATCGGCACCGGCGGCGATGGCAGCCAGCGCCAGGGGTTCCACCAGCCAGCTGTAGCCGCCGGAGTGGGAGGGATCGACCACGATGGGCAGGTGGCTCATGCGCTTGATGGCGGGGATGGCGGAGACGTCCAGGGTGTTGCGGGTGTAGTTTTCAAAGGTGCGGATGCCGCGCTCGCAGAGGATGACGTTCTGGTTGCCCTCGCTCATGATATACTCGGCGGACATGATCCACTCCTCATAGGTGTTGGACAGGCCGCGCTTGAGCAGGACGGGCTTGGACATCTTGCCCACTTCCTTCAGCAGGTCGAAGTTCTGCATATTCCGTGCGCCAATCTGCACCAGATCCACCTTTTCCTCGAACAGCTCGCAGTATTTGGGGCTCATCAGCTCGGTGACGATGGGCAGACCGGTCTCGGCCTTGGCCTCCAGCAGCAGCTTCAGACCCTGGACGCCCATGCCCTGGAAGGAATAGGGAGAGGTACGGGGCTTGAACGCGCCGCCGCGGAGCATAGCTGCGCCGGAGCTTTGGACGTCCTTGGCCACCTCGATGATCTGTTCCTCGCTCTCCACGGAGCAGGGACCGGCCATGACGGCGAAGTTGCCGCCGCCCACCTTGACGCCGTTGACGTCCACGATGGTATCTTCCGGATGGAACTTACGGTTGGCCTTTTTATACGGCTCGGACACCCGCATGACTCGTTCCACGTAGTCATTGAGCAGGATCTTGTCGATGTCGATGTGAGCGGTATCGCCCACCAGACCCAGGATGCTGCAACCGACACCGTTGGTGATGCCGACCTTCAGGTTCTGTGCTTCAAATTTTGCTGCCAGCTTGCGAATCTCGTTCTGACTGGTACCCGGTTTCATAATGACGACCATAAGTTCTCCTCCTTTTTGTCAAAAAAACAAAGCCCATTGCCTTGACGGTCAATGAGCTTTGCGATCATCCCTTATGATTGATACTCCCCCGATCTTGCTTCCGGGGGCGTGCCCTCATCTCACTGACTGTCCTGTTTTTCCCACGCAAAGTAGCCGGAGACCATAAAGCGGTTCCAGCTGCCAATAAAGGAGTAGGATTCAGTTGTGCGGATCACTTTAATCATATCGCACCTCAATGAGTGAAAGTATAAATTTATTATAGCAAAGTGAACGCAAATTACAACCCCCTGCCGGGAAAAAAGCGGATTTTGGTTTTTTCATGCAAAACGACCGGCCACTTCCCTACCAAACTGGTCTATTTCTACAAAAACCTCGGATACCAGGGCGGTATCCGAGGTCTGTAGGCTTATCTGAAATACTCTGCGCCGGATTCGAACAGGGGCATGAGCTTCTCGCCAGGGATGTTCTTCGCAACGCCCGGATTCCACCGTTCGGTGTGACCCATCTTGCCGAAGATGCGCCCGTCGGGGCTGAAGATGCCCTCGATGGCATGGATGGAGCCGTTGGGGTTGGCGGCGATGTCCATGCTGGGCACGCCGTTGGCGTCCACGTACTGGGTGGCGATCTGGCCGTTTTTCATCATCTCGTCCAGGATGGCCTGAGGTGCCACGAAGCGGCCCTCGCCGTGGGAGATGGGGACGGTGTAGACGTCGCCCACCTGGGCTTTCAGCATCCAGGGAGAGAGGACGGAGGCCACGCGGATGTCGCAGTAGCGGCTCTGGTGGCGGCCGATGAGGTTGAAGGTCAGGGTGGGACAGCTGTCGTCCATGTCCCGGATCTCGCCATAAGGCACCAGACCCAGCTTGATGAGCGCCTGGAAGCCGTTGCAGATGCCCAGCATCAGGCCGTCCCGCTGTTTCAGCATCTCATGGACGGCGTCCTTGATCCTGGGGTTGCGGAAGAAGGAGGCGATGAACTTGCCGGACCCTTCCGGTTCGTCGCCGCCGGAGAAGCCGCCGGGGAGGACGATCATCTGTGCCTGGCTGATGGCCTGCTCCAGGGCCTGGGCGGACTGGTTGAGCAGGTCGGTGGTCAGGTTGCGGATGACCAAAATCTCCGGGTCGATGCCCGCACGGATGCAGGCGTTGGCGGTGTCGTACTCGCAGTTGGTGCCGGGGAACACGGGGATGACCGCCTTGGGACGTGCCACCCGGTTCTTGACCACGGTGAGCAGGCGACGGTCGTAGTCCAGGTTGGGCATCTCTTCCGGTTTCTCGCTGGCGTGGGTGGGATAGACCCCTTCCAGGGTGGCTTCCCACTTCTCGGCCAGGTCGGCCACGGACAGGGTGGCACCTACTACGGTGAGCTTGCCGTCGTCGGTGGTGGCGCCAATCTTGAGCGCCCCGTCGGTGTCCTCGGTCAGCTCGGCCACGATGCAGCCGCACAGGTCGCCGAAGAGCAGGTCACCGGACAGGTCAGCGCTGCCAGCAAAGCCCACGCCGTTGCCGAAGGACATCTTCATGACAGCCTCTGCCACGCCGCCCACGGTGACCGCCCAAGCGGCAGCCACTTTACCGGCCTTGACCAGCTGATGGAACTGTGCCCAGGTGGCCTTCAGGGCTTCATAGTCCCCGTCCGGTGCCTGGAACAGGTAGACCGGGTGGCCTGCGGCCTTGAATTCGGGGGAGATGACGTCGCCGGTCTGTCCCGGGGCGATGGCGAAGGAGACCAAGGTGGGCGGCACGTCCAGATCCAGGAAGGAGCCGGACATGGAGTCCTTGCCGCCGATGGCCGCTACGCCCAGGCCGATCTGCGCCTGGTATGCGCCCAGCAGGGCGGCGAAGGGCTTGCCCCAACGGGCGGGTTCGTCTCGGAGCCGTTCAAAGTACTCCTGGAGGGAGAGGTAGACCTTGGAGGCGTCGCCGCCGGCGGCGACTACCTTGGCCACCGACTCAATGACCGAGCTGCGCGCGCCGGTGAAGGGGTTGCGTTCCATGCGGTAGGGGTCGAAGCCGGCTGCCATGATGGAGCAGGTGTCGGTCTTGCGGCCGGGGCCGACCGGGATGAGACCGACCATGGCCTGTGCCGGGGTGAGCTGTTTCTTGCCGCCGTAGGGGAACAGGATAGAACCTGCGCCGATGGAGGCGTCGAAGCGTTCGCCCAGGCCGCGCTGGGAGGCCAGGTTGGGGTTCTTCACGATGGCGTCAAAGCGGCCTGCCACGTCGGAGGTGTCCCCCACCTCTGCCTTGCCGGGCAGCTGGGGCACGTAGACGTCGGTGCGCTTGACGGTGCCGTTGGTGTTCAGGAAGGCGCGGGACAGGTCAGCGATGACTTTGCCGTTCCAAGTCATGACCATGCGGGGGGACTCGGTGACCACGGCCACCTGATAGGCTTCCAGGTTCTCGGCGGTGGCGGCGGCGATGAAGGCTTCTGCGTCCTCCGGTGCCACCACCACGGACATTCTCTCCTGAGATTCGGAGATGGCCAGCTCGGTGCCGTCCAGACCCTCGTACTTCTTGCGCACGGCGTTCAGGTCGATGGAGATGCCGTCGGCCAGCTCGCCGATGGAGACGGAGACGCCGCCTGCGCCGAAGTCGTTGCAGCGCTTGATCATGCGGGTCACGTCGCCGTTGCGGAACAGGCGCTGGATCTTGCGCTCTTCCGGGGCGTTGCCCTTCTGCACCTCGGCAGCCATGGTGACCAGGGAGGACAGGTTGTGGCTCTTGGAGGAGCCGGTGGCGCCGCCGATGCCGTCACGGCCGGTGCGGCCGCCCAGCAGGATGACGATGTCGCCGGGAGCCGGTTCTTCCCGCACCACAGCGGCGGAGGGGACTGCGCCCACGACCGCGCCCAGCTCCATGTGCTTGGCCACGTAGCCGGGGTGGTAATACTCCTGCACCACGCCGGTGGCCAGGCCGATCTGGTTGCCGTAGGAGGAATAGCCTGCGGCGGCGGTGGTGGCCAGCTTGCGCTGGGGCAGGCGGCCTTCGATGGTCTCGCTCATGGGGGTTCTGGGGTCGCCGCAGCCGGTGATGCGCATGGCCTGATAGACGTAGGCACGACCGGCCAGGGGGTCACGGATGGCACCGCCCACGCAGGTGGCAGCGCCGCCGAAGGGTTCGATCTCGGTGGGGTGGTTGTGAGTCTCGTTCTTGAACTGGAGCAGCCAATCCTCCTCCTGACCGTCCACGGCCACGGGGACGTGGATGGAGCAGGCGTTGATCTCCTCGGATTCGTCGATGTTCTTCACGCCGCCCCGCTTTTTGATGACCTTGGTGCCGCTGGTGCCGATGTCCATGAGGGTCTTGGGGCGCTGGTCTGCCTTCTCCTGGCCGTAGACCTCCACCCGCTCTGCCAGGTACTGGTCATAGGCGGCCTGCACCTGGGGGTCTTCCACCTGGACGCCCTCGATGTGGGTGCCGAAGGTGGTGTGGCGGCAGTGGTCAGACCAGTAGGTGTCCACTACCCGCAGCTCGGTGATGGTGGGGTCACGGTGCTCGGTGTCCCGGAAGTAAGCCTGGAGGAAGGTCAGGTCGTCCAGGTCCATAGCCAGGCCGTAGGTGGAGAGCATTTCCTTCAGCTCGTCCTGGTTCTTGCCGATGAAACCATCCAGAGTGGCCACTTCGGTGGGGATGTCGTAGGTCTGCACCAGGGTTTTGGGCTTCTCCGCCGTGGCTTCCCGTGCTTCCACCGGGTTGATGAGGTAGCGGCTTATCTTCTCGCAGTCCTCGTCGGACAGGTCGCCCAGGAGGACGTAGACGGTGGCAGCCTTCACCAGGGGACGGTCGCAGCCGGCCAGCAGCTGGATGCACTGGGCGCAGGAGTCCGCCCGCTGGTCGAACTGACCGGGGAGGGCTTCCACGATGAGCAGGGCGTGGGGGCCTTGGATGGGGGGCATGGTCTCATCATAAAAATCATCCACCATGGGCTCAGAAAATACGGTGGTCTTTGCCATCTCGTACACTTCTTCCTCCACCTGGTCTACGTCGTAGCGGCAGATGATGCGCACGCCTTCCAGGTTGGCGATGCCCAGCTGTTCCTTCAGCTCACGCCACACCTTCTCGGCCTCCACGTCGAATCCGGCGCGCTTTTCCGCGTAACAGCGATATACGTGTTCCATAACAACGGTTCCTCCTTCTCTCTCGACCGGTTGTTTGACAGATGTTGGGTCGCTCACGGGGTCTGTTTCCACTTCAGATCCCATTCCGCGATATGATAAAACAGATTTTGTTGGGTTGGGGTGATGGATGCGTTGGCACTCCAGTGGGTGAGCACGGAGTGGTTCTTAAAGCACAGGGGGATGGTCGCGGCGGCGTCCGCCACGGCTTTATAGAGGTTCTTGGCCGCGGTGGGGCGGGTGGCCTTGTCGGCAGTCTGGAACTGGGTCAGCAGCTTTTCCAGGTTCTTGTCCTTGTAGCCGCCGTAGTTCAGGTTGCCGTTGGAGCCGATGACCGCGGTCAGGTCGAAGTTGGATTTCAGCTTCACCTCGCCCAAGTACAGGTCAAAGGAACGCTTGTCCAGCGCGTCGGCGAACTCATCCCACGCCAGCGCCTCCACCTGCACCTTGATGCCGATGGCCTCCAGCTCCTTCTTCAGCTCCTCGGCAAAGGCGGTCTTAAAGGCGGACTCTTTGTTGACGATGAGCTTCAAGGTCTGGTTGTAGTAGTGCCCATCCGCCAGCTTTTTCTTGGCTGTCTCCTCAGACCAGGCATAAGTCTCCGCCAGCTTCTCATCGTAGAGCTTGGACTTGGGCGACACGGGCAGCACGGTGGGTTCTGCATGGCCGGAGAGCATTTTTGTGGCCAACGTATCCCGATCAAAGACATAGTACAGCGCCTGCCGGAAGGACTGGTTCTGGCAGGGGCCAGAGTGGGTATTGCAGCCCACATAGAGCATACTGGTGGTGGGGTAATCCACCACGTTGTAGTCGCCGGTGTAGCTCAGAGCGTTGGTGCCGGTCAAGTCGGTGTTCACCATGCTGATGCTGCCGCTGCCGAAGCCGAAGATCATCATATCGCTGTCATCGGCGGCGTACAGGGTAATGGTGTCGGCGGGCAGCGTGCCCTCCTGCCACCAATTTGTATTGCGGGTCAAGGACACCGCCTTGCCCTTCTTGGTGTTGAGGACGTAGGGGCCAGTTCCGATGGGGTTGCTGCCGCCGGAGCGGCTGATGATGGGGATGTCCAGCAACGAGTCAAAGGCGGCGTCCGCCGCATTGATCTCGATGACCACAGTGGTGCTGCCGGAAGCGGTGATGCTGGTCACATCAGACAGCCGTTCCCGATAGATGCTCCCCTTCCGCTGAGCCTGTTCCAGGGAATACACCACATCCTCCGCCGACAGAGATGTGCCGTCGGAGAAGGTCACGTCGTCCCGGAGCTGGATGGTGCAGGTGGTCTTGCCTGCGATCTTGCTGCGGGGCTGTTCCTTGGCTTTTTGTTGCTTAGACTGGTCGGTTTGGCCAGTTTGGTCGCCCGTTTGGGTGTCGTCCGTACCGGAAGTGTCCCCGGTGGATGTGTCACCGCTGCTGTCCGCAGGGGCTTTGTCCGCTTGGGAGCCGGAGGCGGAAGTGACCTGGATGGTGCAACTCTTGGCCAGGCATGGCTCGGTGACAAAGGTGGGGTCGATGGCGAACAGAGGTTCGTAGATGAGTCCCATCAGGTTCTGGTTGGTGGTATTGCTGCAGGTATAGGGATGCAGTCCTTCCCCCTTGTAGTAACCCAGGGAAAAGGACTGCGCCGCAGAAGCTCCCCCACTGCTCTGGTCGGACGCGGCAGGCGCAGCATCCGAGGCGGAACCTTGGCTGCTGTCCCCGTGTCCGCCGCAGGCGGTCAGTGAGAGGAGTAACGATAATGCGATTGTCAGAGCTGAAATGCGTCGAATGTTCATAAAAACCTCACAGGGACGGCGACCCGTCCCATATCACGGTACAAACACGGTGTTTTTCATGGAAAAACACCGTCCGCACACTTCCCGTTCTCATTCCGTCAGCTGGATGACCGCTGACATGACCCCACGGGCCTCCCCCACATGCCGATGGCTCCAGAATAAGTCCTGGCGGCAGGCGGTACAGAGGTCGGAGATCTCGATTTGGTTGGCAGGTACGCCTGCCAGCTGACCCCACAGGCCGTTGATGCCCTTCAGGTCCACCAAAAACTTCTCCCGTGGCAGCCGGTCGATAAAGGGATCGGCCGACTTGCCCAGGACTGCCCACATGGCGTGGGGCACGTCGTCGTGGGTCTCGAAGCAGCAGCGGGAGATGCCGGGGCCGATGGCCATGCGGATATGTTCCGTCCGGCAGCCGAACTGCTGGGTCATCACCTGCACTGTCTTCCCCACGATGCCCACGGCAGTGCCCCGCCAGCCGGCGTGGCAGGCGGCGACCACCCGGTTCACCGGGTCGTGGAACAGGACGGGGATGCAGTCGGCGGAGAAGATGGCCAGAGGGACGCCGGGACAGTTGGTGACCAGGCCGTCGGCGCTGTCGTAGTCCCGCTCCCGGTACAGGCCCTTGCCGCAGTCCGCTTCGGTGACTACCCGTACATCGTCCCGATGCACCTGCTGGAAGAAAACCGTCTTGGTACTGTCAAAGCCCACCGCTTCCCCGTAGCGCCGCCAATTCTCCCGGACGTGCTCCATCTGGTCGCCGCGGCTGGTGCCCAGGTTCAGGGAGGTCAGATAACCGCGGCTGACGCCGCCCAAGCGACTGGAAAAGCCGTGGACCGCGCCGCCGTCGGCATTGAGACGAGGGGCGGAGAACCACACCAGGCCGTTCTCCTCCCGATTCGTCTGAAAATGCAGGTCATTCATTTAGTTCTCGTCTTCGTCCGGCGTATAGGTAGTGGCACCGTTCTTGCCATGGCAGTTCTTGAACTTCAGGCCGGAACCGCAGGGGCAAGGCTCGTTGCGGCCGATCTTCTTGCCCTTGACGATGGGCATACGCTTGGGCTTTTCCGCCTCGTTCTCAGCCACACGATCCACCTTACCGGTGGTCTGCTGAGCGGCTGCCATGGCGGGGTCTTCTCTGGACTCCCGGACAGCCTGCGCCACGGGACGGCGTTCCAGACGGTTGCGGCGCACCTGGGCGATGTACACCCGGCGGACGGTCTCGTCCTGGATGGCCAGGGTCATCTGGTCGAACATATCAAAGCTCTGGCGCTTATAGGCCACCACAGGGTCTTCCTGGCCGTAGGCACGCAGGCGGATGCCCTGCTTCAGGTCGTCCATGGCGTCGATGTGTTCCATCCAATATTCGTCCACCACGCGCAGCAGCATGACGCGTTCCAGTTCGCGCATCAGCGGCTCGCCCAGGATGGCTTCCTTCTTGTTGTAGATGTCGATGGCACGCTCCTTGACCAGGGCGATCAAGTCGTCCAGGGACTTGTTGGCCAGCTCTTCGTCGGTGAAGATCAGCTCTTCGGAGGTCAGGAACACGTTGCGGAACTCGGCCACTGCGTCCTGGAACTCGGCGTTGGTCAGGTGCTGACGCTCGCCTGCTGCACCGTGGATGGCACGCTCGATGACGCCGTCCACCATGCCCAGGATGACTTCCTTCATGTTCTGGCCGGACAGCACCTTGCGGCGTTCGCCGTAGATGACCTCACGCTGGGTGTTCATGACATCATCGTAATCCAGAACGTCCTTACGAGCCTGGAAGTTACGGGATTCCACCTTCTTCTGGGCGTTTTCAATGGCGCTGGAGAGCATCTTGGCGTCGATGGGGGTGTCCTCGTCGATCTTCATGGTGTCCATGAGCTTGGCGATGCGGTCGCTGCCGAACAGACGCAGGATGTCGTCCTCCAGAGACAGGAAGAAGCGGCTGGCGCCGGGGTCGCCCTGACGGCCGGAACGGCCGCGGAGCTGGTTGTCGATACGGCGGGCTTCATGGCGCTCGGTGCCCAGGATGAACAGGCCGCCGGCTTCGCGGACCTTTTCTGCCTCGACCTTGATCTCTTCCTTATAACGAGCCTCGTTCTCGGCGAACTGACAGCGCGCCTCCAGAACGTCGGGGTTGTTGCTCTCGGCGTAGCCGGTGGCTTCGGAGATGACTTCCCCGTTGAACCCGGCGCGGCGCAGGTCGGCCTTGGCCATGTACTCGGCGTTACCGCCCAGCACGATGTCGGTACCACGGCCTGCCATGTTGGTGGCGACGGTGACGGCGCCCAGCTTACCGGCCTGTGCGATGATCTCCGCTTCCTTCTCGTGGTTCTTGGCGTTCAGCACGTTGTGGGGGATGCCCTTGTCCCGGAGCATCCGGGAGATGCGTTCAGATTTTTCGATGGAGACAGTGCCCACCAGGACGGGCTGACCCTTCTCGTGGCACTCCTCAATCTGTTTGACGATGGCGCGATACTTGCCGGCCTCGGTCTTATAGACCACATCGGGGTAGTCGGTACGGACGACAGGCTTGTTGGTGGGGATCTCCACGATGTCCAGGTCGTAGATGGAGCTGAATTCGTCCTCTTCGGTCATAGCGGTACCGGTCATGCCGGAAAGCTTGTCGTAGAGGCGGAAGAAGTTCTGGAAGGTGATGGTGGCCAGGGTCTTGGACTCGTTGGCGACCTTCAGGCTCTCCTTGGCTTCGATGGCCTGGTGCAGACCCTCGTTATAGCGACGACCGAACATGAGACGGCCGGTGAACTCGTCCACGATGACCACCTGGTTATCCTTGACCACATAATCGATGTCCTTCTTCATGACGCCGCGGGCACGGATGGCCTGGTTGATGTGGTGGTTGATGGTGGTGTTTTCCTCGTCAGCCAGGTTGTCCAGGTGGAAGAACTTCTCTGCCTTGGCGATGCCGCGGGCGGTCAGAGTGGCGGTCTTGCGCTTTTCTTCCACGATGTAGTCGTAGTTCTGCTCCACGTCCTCGTCAAATTCCTTGTCATCGGTCTCGGCGACCACATAACAATCCAAGTCTTTTGCGAACTGGTCGGCCATCTGATACAGCTTGGTGGATTCTTCGCCGCGGCCGGAGATGATGAGGGGGGTACGGGCTTCATCGATGAGGATGGAGTCCACTTCGTCCACGATGGCGAAGGTCAGGTTGCGCTGAACGGTGTCCCGATCATAGACGGCCATGTTGTCACGGAGGTAGTCGAAACCGATCTCGTTGTTGGTGCCGTAAGTGATGTCGGCGTCATAAGCGGCCTTGCGCTCTGCCTTGGTCAGGCCGTGGACGATCAGACCGACGGACAGACCCAGGAACCGATAGACCTTGCCCATCCACTCGGAGTCACGCTTGGCCAGGTAATCGTTGACGGTGACGATGTGGATGCCTTCGCCGGTGAGGGCATTGAGGTAGGCGGGCAGGGTGGCCACCAGGGTCTTACCTTCACCGGTCTTCATTTCGGCGATACGACCCTGATGGAGGATGATGCCGCCGATGAGCTGGACGCGATAGGGACGGAGGCCCAGGACACGATCTGCCGCTTCTCGGCAGGTGGCGAAGGCTTCGGGGAGGATGTCGTCCAGGGTGGCGCCGCCGGCCAGACGTGCCTTGAACTCGTCGGTCTTGGCACGGAGCTGTTCATCGGTGAGGGCTTTGTATTCGTCGGACAGTGCCTCAATTTTATCTACAATGGGGGTAATCTTTTTGACTTCCCGCTTGGAGTTGGTTCCGAGAAGTTTTCTCATCATTCCCATGCTTTATCGATTCCTTTCTTAAATCCGTTGCGGATGTACTCATTCAGATTGAATTATAACACAAATGGTAGCGAATGTGAAACACAAAATTGAGAAAGATTCCCTGTATTTTTGCCGCATCCCCCACTTTTTCTTGTTCAATGGAGCGAAAAGGCAGAGCCGAAAGGCTCTGCCTTCTGTTTGGGGCGGTTGTTTTATTTTTTGATGGTGACGGTTTTGGTCTTGCTCCAGTTGGAGTAGTAGTTCTTGCCGCTGGCTTTTTGGTAGGTGCGGACGCGGACGAAGTATTTTTTGCCCTTTGTCAGCTTTTTGATCGTCGTGCTAGTGGTTTTCGATTTTTTGATGGTTACTGTTTTCGCGCCTTTGAAGTTAGAAACAGTTGCATACTGTACCTGATAACCTGTTACAGCAGTGTTCTTCTTCCATGCCGCTTTCATGGTCTTCTTTGCGCTATTCTTCACACTGGTCAAGCTCGTGCCGGTCGGGTTTACGGTTACGGTCACTTGCTTGGTCGCTTCATAGTAAGTACCGGTAGCTGCTGCTGTAATGGTGATTGTGGCCTTCCCCACAAACTTTTTAGCAATGGTCACTTTCCCATTCTTATCTACTTTAACAGACTTATGATTGGATTTATAGGTTAGGTTCGTATCACCCTTTACTG
>CAKTHW010000035.1 GCA_934565425.1 uncultured Oscillospiraceae bacterium | reverse complement strand
GTGAACCAGGTCATCGACATGGTGACGGAAATTTTCCTGGGCATGGGCTTCACCCGCGCCGAAGGCCCCGAAGTGGAGTTGGCGGACTACAACTTCACCCGTCTGAACACCGATGAAGGCCATCCCGCTCGGGAGTGGTCGGACACCTTCTATCTCAGAGAGGACTCCTCCCTGCTGCTGCGCACCCAGACTTCCCCCATGCAGATCCGTGTCATGGAGAGCCACAAGCCCCCCATCCGCATCGTCGCCCCCGGCCGTGTGTACCGGAAGGACGAAGCGGACGCCACCCACTCCCCCATGTTCCATCAGATCGAGGGCATGGTGGTGGATAAGGGCGTCACCATGGCCGACCTGAAGGGCACCCTGAACGAGGTGGTCAAGAGCCTGTACGGCGAAGACGCCGTCACCCGCTTCCGTCCCCATCACTTCCCCTTCACCGAACCCTCCTGCGAGGTGGATGTGCAGTGCTTCTCCTGCAAGGGCAAGGGCTGCTCCGTCTGCAAGGGCGAGGGCTGGATCGAGGTGCTGGGCGCCGGTATGATCCACCCCAAGGTGCTGGAAGGCTGCGGCATCGACACCGATGTGTACTCTGGCTGGGCCTTTGGCATGGGCGTGGAACGTCTGGCCATGATGCGCTATGGCTTCAACAACCTGAAATTGTGCTTCGAGAACGATGTGCGGTTCCTGGAACAGTTCTGATGAGAGGAGTGTAATGGTATGAATCTATCCCGTAAATGGCTGACCGAATTCGTAGATGTACCCGTCAGCGTCATCCCTGACAAAGCGTTTTCCGAGGCAATGACCCTCTCCGGTTCCAAGGTGGAGACTTATGAAGATCACGCCGCTCAGTTTAAAAATGTGGTGGTGGGCAAAATTTTGTCCATGGAGCGGCACCCCGACAGCGATCATATGTGGGTCACCCAGATGGACGTGGGCGAGGACGAGCCCATCCAGATCTGCACCGGCGCTTGGAACATCCATGTAGGCGACCTGGTGCCCGTAGCCAAGCACAAGAGTCTGCTGCCCGGCGGCGTCAAAATCACCAAGGGCAAGCTCCGGGGCGTGCCCTCCTACGGTATGCTGTGCTCCCTGACCGAGCTGGCACTGGACGAGCGTGATTTCCCCTATGGCGTCATCAAAGCCGCCGCCATCCTGGGCGACTATCATGTGCTCAAGGGCGAAAAGCCCTCCCTGCCGGAAGAACTGACCTCCGGTCTGAAGATTTTCGGCAAGGTGGTGGCTGGTCAGGTGGACTCCATCGAGACTGCCGCTTATAAGACCTATCAGTGCGCCGTCAACGTGGGCGATGCCGTGCTGGACGTGACCACCGACTGCCAGAACATCCACACCGGCGATTTCGTGGCTCTGGATTTGAGCACCAACCGCATCCTGACCCCCAACGACCTCCACGCACAGCCCAAGGAATTTCCCCACTGCATCGACGACGGCATCTTCATCCTCAATGAGGACTGCAAGCCCGGCGATGACATCCCCACCCTGCTGGGTCTGGATGACCATGTGGTGGAATTTGAGATCACCCCCAACCGTCCCGACTGCCTGTCCGTCATCGGCCTGGCCAGAGAAGCGGCCGTCACCTTCGGCAAGCCTCTGAAGCTCCACGATCCGGTGGTGCAGGGCAGCGGCAAGGCGGTCATCATGGACTACGCTGACGTCATCATCGAAGAAGCTGATCTGTGCCCCCGTTACACCGGTCGTCTGGTGAAGAACGTCAAGATCGGCCCCAGCCCCGTCTGGATGCGGGAGCGGCTGCGTGCGTCTGGCGTCCGTCCCATCAACAACATCGTGGACATCACCAACTATGTCATGCTGGAATACGGCCAGCCCATGCACTCCTTCGACTTCGCCTGCGTAGAGGGCAACAAGCTCATCGTCCGCCGTGCCCGTCCCGGTGAGACCATCCAGACCCTGGACGGCACCGCCCGCAGTCTGAACGAATCCATGCTGGTCATTGCCGACGAGAAGAAGCCGGTGGCTGTGGCTGGCGTCATGGGCGGCGCCAACTCTGAGATCACCGACAAGACCGTGGACGTGTTCTTCGAATCCGCCAACTTCAACGGCGTCTCCATCCGCAAGACCGCTATGGCTCTGGGGATGCGCACCGAGGCTTCCGGCCGTTACGAGAAGGGTCTGGATCCCATGAACACCCTGCCCGCCGTGGAACGTGCCTGCGAGCTGGTGGAGCTGCTGGGCTGCGGCGAAGTGGCAGACGGCGTGCTGGACGTGGTCGCCAAGGACTTCACCCCCACTCTGGTGAAGCTGGAGCCGGACAAGGTGAACGGTCTGCTGGGCACCGATGTGAGCCGAGAGGAGATGGTCAAGATCTTGACCGACCTGGGCTTTATCCTCATGGACGATGATATGCTGGTGGTTCCCTCTTGGCGTGGGGACGTGGAGCATTACTCCGACATTGCGGAAGAAGTGGCTCGTTTTGTGGGCTACAACAACCTGCCCACCACCCTCATGCGGGGCGATACCACCCGTGGCGGTCTGACCGACCGGCAGAAGGCACACAACAAGGTCGTGGACATCTGCTGCGGCCTGGGCTACAGTGAAATTTTGACCTACTCCTTCATTGCCCCCGCTTACTATGACAAAATCCGTCTGGCGGAGAACGACCCCCGCCGCATCAGCGTGAAGATCCTGAACCCCCTGGGCGAGGAGACCTCCATCATGCGCACCACCCCCCTGCCCTCCATGCTGGAGACCCTGGCACGGAACAACAACCACCGGAACCCCTCCGCCAAGCTCTTTGAGGTGGCCAAGGTGTACCTGCCGGTGGAAGGGGAAGATCTGTGCAACGAGACGGAGTTCATCTCCATGGGCGGCTACGGCGAGGACCTGGATTTCTTCCGGTTCAAGGGCGACGTGGAGACGCTGTTCGACGCCTTCCGCATCAAGAACGTCAAGTTCACCGCCAAGCACGACAACCCCTCCTATCACCCCGGCCGCTGCGCCACCATCTCCATCGACGGCGTGGAAGTGGGTGTCATGGGGCAGCTGCATCCGCTGGTGAACCGCAATTATAATGTAGAGCAGCCCATGTTCGCCGCAGAGATCCACCTGGACACCCTGCTGGCTGCCCGTCCCCAGGGGATGCACTACAAGGCTCTGCCCAAGTTCCCCGCTGTGGAACGGGACATCGCTGTGGTCTGCGACCGGAGCGTGCCCGTAGCCGACCTGGAGGACTGCATCCGCAAGGCAAGCTGCGGCCTCATCAAGGCGGTCGAACTGTTCGACATCTACACCGGCAAGCCCATCCCCGAAGACAAGAAGAGCGTGGCCTTCGCCCTGAAGCTTCGTCATGAGGATCACACCCTCACCGACGCCGAAGCAGACGGCGATGTGAAGGCTGTCCTGGCCGCTCTGGAACAGGAACTGGGCGCTGTGCTGCGCTGACGGCAACTGTCCCAAAAGATGCCCATTTTTCGCCCGGCAGTTTCTACGCTGCCGGGCGTCTTTTTTCCCCCTCCACCTCTTTACAAGCCATACCATTTCAGGTATAATCTAAACAAATTAACCCAGTCATCTTTTTTCTCTTTTTCCCTGTTTTCCGCACCGGAGGTTTTCTAAATATGTCTGATTTAACACGTCGTTTCGATCTCTCGGATATGAAGGAATGGGAGACCCGTGAGATCCTCACCGAGGTCTATAACTCGCTGCAGCAGAAAGGGTACAACCCCATCAACCAGATCGTAGGCTATATTCTCTCCGAGGATCCCACCTATATCACCAACTTCAATAACGCCCGCACCCTCATCCGTCAGCTGGATCGGGATGAGCTGCTGCAGGAGCTGGTGCGCTATTATCTCAACCTTTGAGAATACGGCTAAATTGTAAACTTTCTGTCACACCTGGCACTTTATACAACGTCCTTCTGAAAAGAAGGGCGTTTTTTGTCTCTTTTTCCCTGGTTTTGTCCTACCAATGGAACCCTTTCGAGGGGGTAAGTTTGACAAGGAGACAACAATGTGTTACAATTCGGTTACAACTTACTGGTAAGGAGGTGTATCGTATTGGCTGAAGCGAAGAATCTGCCCCTTGTTTATAAGGGTCATCCCCTGCGCAGAAAGGATAATATCCTGTACTACGGCAGCATGGCGGATAAGTATATCATCATGCTCCAGATCCATGACACCGAGAAGGTGGATGACCTGAATTTGGCGACCAAGGTCTCTGTGCAGTTACAGCTGACCGATCCGGATCTCAAGAGCCGTGACCGCGTGGTTCGCAAGAGCGAAAAGAACAGCCTGTACGCTGCAATGGACCTGAGTGCTATTTGGCTGGACCGGGCCCTGCAAAATCCCTAACTACCCGATTACAGAAACAAAGCACGGAGGTTCCCAATGCGACGACTGAAAAAGAAAATCACATCCATCGTTTTACTTGCTTCTTTTACCGCAAGTCTCAGCTCCATGGCCCTGGCCGCAGACGTAGGCACCGTGACGGACGACTGCGTTCGCCTGCGCCGGGAAGCGTCCACCAGCTCCGACTCTCTGGGTATGCTGGTCAAAGGTGACAAGGTCTCCATCCTGGATCAGGAAGACAACGGCTGGCTGAAGATCACCTACACCGACAGTGAAGGCACTCACACCGGCTATGTCTCCGGCGAGTTTGTCAAGACCAACTCCACAAAGAAGACAGACAGCAAGAAGAATACCTCAAAAGATACAAAGAAGACCACCAAGGCCAAGGCGGACACCACCAAGGCCACGAAGACCACCAAAAAGACCAAGAAGGTCAAGAAGCAGCAGGCCGCTGCGGACACGTCCGCCGTCTCCCTGGGTACCGGCACCGTCACCAATGGCGGCAAGAAGTACAAGGAGATCAACCTGCGCGCTGCCACCGCCACCGATGCCGACGTGATCTGCAAGGTCCCCGTGGGCAGCGACATCGAGATCCTGGCAGACAAGGACGCTGCCGGCTGGTATCAGGTGCGTTACACTGCGGAAGATAAGACCGTTTATTCCGGCTATATGCAGGGCAAGTACGTGCAGACCGCTGTCACCGCACAGCCTGCCACCGCTGCCACCGTCATCGGCACCAAGAAGGCCCACAAGGCCATCAACATCCGGGCGGAAAAGAGCCTGGACGCGGACGTCGTCTGTAAGGTCCCCGTAGGCGGCACCCTGGACGTGATCGCAGAAGCGGACGCCGACGGCTGGTGCCAGGTGAGCTATCAGGATTCTACCGGCACCTACAACGGCTATATGCGGGAAGAGCACGTGGACACCGACAACACCGATGCCACCGAGCTGACCGGTGTGGTCAAGACCAAGAAGAAGTATATCAACATCCGCTCCGCCAAGAGCACCGACGCTGACGTAGTGTGCAAGGTACCCGCCGGCAAGAGCGTGTCCATCATCGGCGCACTGGACGAAGATGGTTGGTACGAAGTCAGCTATAAGAATGACAAGGGTACCCACAAGGGCTACATGATGGCTCAGTATATCTCCGTCCCCAGCATCTCCACCGGCAACATCGGCACCTCCAGCGCCGTCCTCCGCGCTTCCGCGGACAGCAGCTCTGAGATGCTCTGCGTCATCCCCGAAGGCAACAAGGTCTCTGTCCTGGCCGCTCTGGGTGACTGGTACCAGGTGGAATACGACAACAAGATCGGTTACGTGGACGCAAACTGCGTGGAATCCGAAGCTCTGAGCAAGAGCAAGGGCTACGGCACCGTCTCTGTCGACACCCTCAACATCCGCGCTAAGCGGAACGTCGAGTCCAACGTGGTCACCAAGATGAGCAAGGGCACTACCTTCCGCATCACCAGCGCCAAGGACGGCTGGTATGGCGTGACCTACAACGGTGTGGACGGCTACGCAAAGGCAGAATATGTCACCGCCACCGACACCATCGACTCTGGCTATATCCAGGTCACCTCTCAGACCCTGAAGCTGCGCTCCGGCGCTGGCACCGACTATGATCAGCTGGCCATCGTGCCTTACGGCACCGTCCTGAAGATCCACGGTTCTCTGGGCAGCTGGTATCAGGTGAAGTACAACGGCAAGGAAGGCTACGTGTGCGGCGATTACACCTCCGCCACCACCTCCAGCGGTTACAAGGCTTATCCCGACTTCGCCAAGGTCACCGCTTCCGCTCTGGGCCTGCGCGTCAAGCCCGGCACCAACAGCGACAAGTCCTTCACCATCCCCAACGGCACCGTCGTGTCCGTCCGCGGCATGAAGGATGGCTGGTATAAGGTCGTCGTCTACGGCACCCATACCGGTTATATCGACCCGGCTTACACCGAGAGAAGCTCCGGTCCCGCTACCGTGCCTCAGGTCACCACGCCCGCTACCACCACCACTGGTACGACTGGCACCACGACCACCGGCACCACCAGCACTACTGGTTCTACCACCACTTCTGGCTCTTCCAGCTCCAGCTCCTCCAGCAGCTACTCCTCCGGTTCCTCCGGCGGCGGCAGCGGTGCAGCAGTCCTGGCTTATGCACAGCGGTTCGTGGGCAACCCCTACAAGTGGGGCGGCACCAGCCTGACCAACGGCGCTGACTGCTCCGGCTTCGTCCAGAGCGTCTACGCTCACTTCGGCAAGAGCCTGCCTCATAGCTCCTACGCAGACGCACACGTGGGACGTGGGGTCAGCAAGTCCGATATGCGTCCTGGTGACATCGTCGTTTACGGCGGTCACGTGGGCATCTACGCCGGCGGCGGCAAGCTGCTGAGCGCACTGGGCAAGAAGTATGGCATCACCTATTGCAGCGTCAACTACAAGCCCATCCAGGCGGTTCGCCGTCTGTTCTAAGCAGATATTTTTCTTGCATCTGAAGCAGCTCCCTTCGGGGAGCTGCTTTTTCACCAAAATGCAAGCATTTTGGTGAAGCTTTCAGCCTGGTGCATGCACTCACTACGCCGGAAGGTTCGCCACCTGTAAAAACAGGTGGCGCCTACGCTACAAAATGTGCCCCCGGCACATTTTGCTTAACGCTGCGGCACTTACCAGTCTGAGAAGAGAAAAAACTGACGTACATGGCCCAGGCCACCCTCTCTTGCCCTACGGGCAATTCACCTTGCGCCGCCAGTTTTTTCAGATTGAAATTTATTCCGTCATAAAATGACGGAACTCTGTGAGACTATACATTTGTTCTTTCTATATTGAATTTTTTGTTGATTCGACAGGAACAGAAATTTCCACTCATAGTTCCACGCCGCGCGGTCAAACTAGGCTCAGAAAATCTTCTCGGGATTTTCAACGGTAACCAATCTGAATAGAAAGAAAAAAGGAGATGTACGAAATGGCAACTAGCAATCGTGTCATCGTGCCCGCAGCCCGTGCGGCTCTGGATCAGTTCAAGATGGAAGCAGCCAACGAAGTCGGCGTCAACCTGAAGCAGGGTTACAACGGCGACCTGACCGCAAAGCAGGCCGGCAGCATCGGCGGCCAGATGGTCAAGAAGATGATCGAAGCCTACGAGAACGGCATGAAGTAATCGCTCTGACACCAAAGGAGCGAAAGAAAAGCGGAGGTAAAAACCTCCGCTTTTTTGTATGCACTTACTTCCCTTCCTTCGCCAGCAATTCCTCTGCCAGCTGGATGGATTCCAGGATCATGCCGTCGCAGTGTGCCTTCTTGTTCATCTTGGCCAGCTCCTGGTTCTTGCGCAGCAGGTCGGGGCAGTTCAGGCTGCCGCCGTGGCGTTCCTTCAGGATGCGCAGGTACTCGGACACGGTGGCGTCGCTGGCGCCCTTGAGACCCAGGACCATCAGGCCGCCGGTGATGGCACCGCAGGTGGAGCCAATCTTCATGCCGGCGCCGAAGTTCTTGGACAGCTGCTTTGCCATGTCGTGATCCAGCCCCATCTCTTCCCACACGGGGATCAGGACGGCCTGGGCGCAGTTATAGTTGCCGCAGCTGCCGCTGCGCAGTTCCTTTGCTCGTTCCATTGCTTTGCTCATAACGATACGCTCCTTTATCTTTGTCAGTTCAATCGGTTTTCATTGTCCTCAAATTGTACTCTTACATGGTCTAGAATACCCCGATTTTCCGGCTTTTGCAACCCCGGATCGTCATTTAGCAGCCATTCCGCCCCTTCTTTCGCCTGCTGCAACACCTGCACGTCTTCCACCAGGTCGGCCAGCTGCAACTGGGGCAGGCCGTGCTGTCTCTGGCCGAAGAAATCGCCGGGGCCGCGGAGTTTCAGGTCTTCCTCTGCGATCTGGAAGCCGTCGTTGGTGGCACAGAGCGCCTTCAAGCGCTGGCGGGTCTCCTTGCCCTGGTGGGAGGAGACCAGGACGCAATAGGATTTGGCGTCGCCTCGTCCCACGCGCCCTCGGAGCTGGTGGAGCTGGGAGAGGCCGAAGCGCTCGGCGTTCTCGATGACCATGAGGGTTGCCCGGGGCACGTCCACGCCCACCTCGATGACGGTGGTGGCGCAGAGGATGTCGATGTCTCCGGCGGCGAAGGCGGCCATGACCGCCTCCTTGTCCTTCCCCTTCATCTTCCCGTGGAGCAAGCCCACCCGCAGGTCGGGGAACACTTGGGTCTGCAAGGTCTGGGCGTAGGTGGTCACCGCTTTCAAGTCCTGGCCGCCCTCCTGCCCTTCCTCCACAGCGGGACAGACCATATACACCTGGTGCCCCTCCTGGACTTGCTTCCGCACGAAACCGTACATCCGCTGCCGGAGGGCCTCCCCCACCAAAAACGTGTCCACGTTCTGGCGGCCGGGGGGGCGTTCGTCGATGATGGACACTTCCAGGTCACCATATAATAAGAGCGCCAAGGTTCTGGGGATGGGGGTGGCGGACATGACCAGCACGTGGGGGTGGATACCCCTCCCCTTCTGCGCCAAGGCGGCTCGCTGGTTGACGCCGAAGCGGTGCTGTTCGTCGGTGATGACCAGACCCAAGTTGGCAAAGGTCACGCCGTCGGTGAGCAGGGCGTGAGTGCCCACCACCAAGTCCACGGCACCGGTGGCCATGGCGTCATAGATCTTTCGTTTCTCCGCCGCTCGAAGGGAGCCGGTGAGCAGTCCCACCCGGATGCCGCTGGGGGCCAGCAGGGTTTGCAGGGTCTGGGCGTGCTGCTGGGCTAAGATTTCGGTGGGCGCCATGAGGGCGGACTGGTAGCCGCTCTGGGCCATGAGCCACACGCAGGCGGCCCCCACCACCGTCTTACCGCTGCCCACATCCCCCTGGAGCAGGCGGTTCATGGGGACGCCGCGGGTCAGGTCACGAGCTGCGTCCTCTGCCGCACGACGCTGAGCGCCGGTGAGCTGGAAGGGCAGCAGGGCGTAAAAGCCACTCAGGTCGCCGCTGGCGCAGCGGATGCCCTCTTCTTCTGTCCGCCGCTGGCGGAGTAGGGCCAGGCCGATGGAGAAGTAGAACAGCTCCTCAAAGACCAGTCGCCGCCGGGCGATGGCCAGCTCCTCCCAGGACGGGGGGAAGTGGGCGATGCGGACGGCATAGGTGCGAGTGGCCAGCTGATAACGCTGGCGGATGGTCTGGGGCAAGTCCTCCGGCCACTCCGCCCAGGGCTGCTCCAGGCACCAGGCTACAGCGCTGGCCAACAGGTGGTTGGAGATGCCAGCGGTCAAGGGGTAGATAGGCATGATGCGGCCGGTGTCCTGCCGACGGCGTTCCGGCTCGAAGATGGGGTTGGTCATCCCTTTCCGCCGCTGGGTGCCCTCGATGGTGCCGTAGAACATGTAGGTCTGCCCCACCTGTAGGGCGGTGCGGACGTAGTTCTGGCCGAAAAAGGTGATGCTTAAAACCCCGGTGTTGTCCGCCGCTCGAAGACGAGTCACCTCTCGCCCCTTAGTGATGCGGCTGGTGCGGGGTGTCTCCATCACCACCGCTGCCACGCAGCATTTCTCCCCCACCGGCGCGCCCTCTACCGGGTACACCGTCCGGCGATCCTCGTACTGCCGGGGGAACCAGCGGAGCAGGTCGTCCGCGGTCTCGATGCCCAGCTTTTGCAGCCGCGCCGCCCGGTTGGGACCGATGCCTGGGAGCATTTGGATGGGGTGTTCCTTGTCCATGGAATCCCTCCCTTCCTTGTCCATTTCTGTGTTTATTATACCAGGCTCGCCCCCATTCTGAAATCCCTAAAAGGGTACCATTGGCGGGAAAACCGGCAGTTTTTCTTCCTATTTGCCCTTGCTTTTTCCTTATGGTATGATAAAATAGAAAAGTGTTTTGTATAACAGTATGATAAAATGGTATTGATAGGCGAATGTCCCTGTTTTCGCCTGGAAGAAACCGATTTGAAGGAGTGCATCCCTATGAGCACCTACAACACCGCCGATCTGCGCAGACAGAATCGAAGCCGTGTATTCCGCTATATTTTCGACTCGGAGACCCCCGTCACCAAGCAGGAGATCGCCCAATCCCTCTCCCTGAGCCTGCCCACCGTAGGGCAGAACCTGAAGGAGCTGCAGGAGTGCGGTCTGCTGGAAACCCAAGGCACCTTCCACTCCACCGGTGGACGCAAGCCTCGTGCCATCGGCGTGGCCGCCGGGGTACGCTGTGCCGTGGGCATCATGATCTCCGTGTACCACATCCACATGGTGTGCATCGACCTGCGTGCCAACCTCATCTGCCAGACCTCCATCATCTGCGATTTCGCCGCCACGGACGAGTATTTCCACAACATGGCGGTGGAGCTGGAGCAGTTTTTGGACGAGTACCACATCGACCGGGATCACCTGTTAGGGGTGGGTGTGGCGCTGCCTGGCATTGTGGATGAGGCCCATGAGACGGTGACCCTCTCCCCCTTTGTGGAGGCGGAGGAGTTCCCCACCCAGCAGCTCAAGCAGTATATCCCCTACCGCTGCTTCATTGAAAATGACGCCAACGCCGGCGGCATTGCAGAGTGGTGGAACCACAAGGATCGGGAGCATGAGAGCATGGTATATCTGTCCGTCCAGCGTGGTGTAGGCGGTGCGGTGCTGATGAACGGGGTGAGCTACATGGGGCATCACCATCACAGCGGTGAGTTCGGCCACATGTGCATCGTCCCTCACGGCGAAAAGTGTCTGTGCGGCATGGAGGGCTGTTTGGAGGCGTACTGCTCCACCGCCCGCATCAGCACGGATTTGGGCATCACCCGCGAGGAGTTCTTCGAGGGGCTGGAACAGGGCAACCCGGATTTCCAAAAGCGCTGGGATGAGTATCTGGACTATCTGGCCATCGGCATCAACAACATCCGTATGGTGCTGGACTGCAACGTGGTTTTAGGTGGTGTGCTGGCGCAGTTCATGGAGCCGTACATTGCCGATCTGCGGCAGCGTCTGTGCCGCATCAACCCCTTCGGCAGCGGCGGCAGCTATTTGCAGCTGTCCCGGTATCGGTCTTGGTCGACCTGTGTTGGGGTGGCACTGCATTTTATTTCGGAGTTTATTGATTCTATCTGAGTTGAAAAAGAACCACGTAACGGTTGAACTTGACGTTACGTGGTTCTTCTTTTGTTTTGCTTTACTATAGAAGGGGAAACCCCTGGCGTGGGTTTCCCCTCTTTTCAGCGGAGCTGAAAATTCACCCTTTCCTGCGCTTCTTTGCGCATGGGGTATTTCGGCATCTGCGGATGCCGACCAGGGGCTTTGCCCCTGGTCCCCAGTTACCTTTTTCGTGAAAAAGGTAACCCAAAAAGCTTAATGCGCGCTGCGCGGCTTGAACTCCGAAAACAAGTGCCTCGCTTTATTCTGCGAAGTCTTCCTTCTTCATGGACAACGAGATCCGTTTCTTCGCCACGTCCACGTCGATGACGGCAACCTGCACCACGTCGCCCACGGACAGGACTTCGCTGGGGTGTTTCAGGTAGCGGTCGCTGATCTTGGAGATATGGACCAAGCCGTCGTGGTGGACGCCGATGTCCACGAAGGCGCCGAAGTCCACCACGTTGCGGACGGTGCCTCGCAGGGACATGCCCACCTTCAAGTCCTTCATCTCCAGCACGTCCTGGCGGAGCATGGGAGCGGGCAGTTCGTCACGGGGGTCGCGGCCGGGTTTGAGCAGTTCGGCGGCGATATCCTGCAAGGTGGCCTGTCCCACGCCGCAGGTTTGGGCGGCTTCGGTCAGATCCAGGCTCTTCAACTTCAAGGCCAACGCCTGGATGGAGCCTTCGGCCACGTCCTGCAAGGTGTAGCCGCACAGGTTCAGCAGGGCAGTAGCGGCGGCGTAGGATTCCGGGTGGACGCCGGTGTTGTCCAGGATGGAGTCGCTCTCCGGCACCCGCAGGAAGCCGGCGCACTGCTGGAAGGCTTTGGGGCCTAGCTTGGCCACCTTGAGCAGCTCCTTCCGGGCATGGAAGGGGCCGTGTTCTTCCCGATAGGCCACGATATTTTTGGCGGTGGTGGCGTTGAGGCCGGCGATATGGGTGAGCAGCGCGGGCGAGGCTGTGTTCACGTCGGCGCCGACGGCGTTGACGCAATCTTCTACCACGCCGCCCAGAGCGGCGTCCAAGCGGGCGGCGGGCATATCGTGCTGGTACTGGCCCACGCCGATGGATTTGGGGTCGATCTTGACCAGCTCCGCCAGGGGGTCCTGCATCCGTCGGGCGATGGAGACGGCGGAGCGCAGGTTCACGTCATACTGCCCCAGCTCTTCCGACGCCAGCTTGGAGGCAGAGTAGACAGATGCGCCTGCCTCGCTGACCACCATGTAGGAGATGGGCAGGTGTTCCTGCTGGATGGCCTCCACCACGAACTGTTCCGCTTCCCGTCCGCCGGTGCCGTTGCCGATGGCCACGTGCTGGATGTGGTGGGTCTCCACCAGCTGCTTTAGGCGCTGCATGGAGTCCGCCCGGCGGCGTTTGCTGGTGGTGGGATAGAGGATGGCGGTGTCCAGCACCTTGCCGGTGCCGTCCACTACGGCGGCTTTACAGCCGTTGACGAATCCGGGGTCCAAGCCAAGGGTCACGAAGCCCTTCACGGGAGGCTGCATGAGCAGGGGTTTCAGGTTTCGGGAGAAGGTCTGGATGGCGCCTTCGCTGGCCTGTTCGGTGAGCTGGTTGCGCAGTTCCCGGCACAGGGTGGGGAAAATGAGCCGCTGGTAGGCGTCTGCGGCGGCGGCTTTGACCAGTTCGGCGCTGGCGGAGTTGCCATGGACCCATTTCCGATTCAACAGACGCAGGGAAGGCTCCGGTTCCAGCTCTACGGTCACCTTCAGGAACCCTTCCTTCTCCCCGCGATTGATGGCCAACACCTGGTGTCCCTGGAGACGGCTGACGGGCTGGTCGAATTCGTAGTAATTCCGATAGACCGAGTCCTCCTCCTGGGCTGCCCGGACGGTGAGACGCCCATGGCGCTGGAGCTCTTCCCGCAGCAGGTTCCGGGTGTCTGCGTCGTCGGAGATGCTCTCGGCGAGGATGTCCGAAGCGCCAGCCAGGGCGTCCTTGACCGTCTTGACGCCCTTGTCCGCATCTACGTACCCTTCCGCCAGCGTTTCCGGCACGCTGTCCTTCTGCTGGAGCAGCAGCGCAGCCGCCAGAGGCTCTAAGCCCTTCTCCTTTGCCATGGTAGCACGGGTGCGGCGCTTGGGACGGTAGGGACGATAGAGGTCCTCCAGCTTGGCCAGGGTGTCCGCACGGTTCAGCTTGGCGCTGAGAGCGGCGGTGAGCTTGCCTTGGGTCTGGATGGCCTTGCGGATCTCCTCCCGCCGGGCGGACAGGTTGCGCAGGTAGTTGAGCCGGTCAGCCAGGTCCCGGAGCACGTCGTCGCTCATGCTCCCATGTGCTTCCTTCCGATAGCGGGCGATAAAGGGGATGGTGTTGCCTTCGTCCAGGAGCTTGACCACTGCCTCCACGTGGGTGGGGTTCAGAGACAGCTCCTGAGCCAGTTGTTGAATGAGTAAATCCATGTATGGTCTCCTTCAATTAGAATCATAAAACTAATAATATAGTATATCACATTTCGCAGGCTGGGAAAAGTAGCTGTTTTTTCTGCGAGCGTCCATTATAATAGAAGCATCCCGAAAGGAGGGCATCCCATGATCCAAGACATCGCCCCCGCCGTCTTTGACGGTACTTTTCACAATCGCACGCCGGAAGAGAGTTCGCCTATCTTCTGTTTTTGGAAGAACACCGTCCTGCTGGGCACCGACAACACCCTGCCCACCTACGCCCAGCTGCGTCCACACCTGACGGACACCACCTACCTGTTCGCCATCGACCAGGCAGCGTATTACTTAGGTACCGTACCAGACCAACTGCCCCTCCCCGGCTTCGCCTGGCTCCCCCACCGCACCCTCCGCAAGCTCACCCCCATGTCCCAGACCCTGGCCGGGTTCACCGCCTGGCATTTGGCGCACTGGTATCGGGACAACCGGTTCTGCGGCCGCTGCGGACAGCCTATGACCCACGCCGCAACCGAGCGCAAGCTGACCTGCCCCGCCTGCGGCTATCACACCTACCCCCGCATCAACCCCTCCGTCATCATCGCCGTCCACGACGGCGACCGCATCTTGCTGTCCCGGTACGCCAACCGTCCCGTGACCTGGTACGTGCTGCTGGCCGGGTTCATCGAGGTGGGCGAGACGGCGGAACAGTGCGTGGCACGAGAGGTGCGGGAGGAGACCGGTCTGCGGGTGAAGAACATCCGCTACTACGGCTCCCAGCCTTGGGGGCTGACGGGCGGGTTGAGCTTGGCTTATACGGCGGAGCTGGATGGTCCTGATGTACTGCGGGTGGATGCCGATGAGTTGGCTGAGGCGCGGTGGTTCCGGCGGGAGGAGGTGCCGGTGAACGAGCGGGATCGGGCGTCGGTGACGCAGGATATGATGCGGGCGTTTGTGGCGGGACGGTTTTGAAAAATCGTTTCCTAAGTTCAAGCCCCGCAGGGCCATTAAACTTCTTTTCGCTTCCTTTTGCTTCATGGAAGAAAAGGAAGTGGGGTCCAGGGGCAAAGCCC
>CAKTHW010000034.1 GCA_934565425.1 uncultured Oscillospiraceae bacterium | reverse complement strand
GGGTATCGCTGTCCACCAGCAGGATACGTACCTCGCTCATGCCCTGACCTCCTTTCCACCGTCATCTTTTTTAAATAGTATACCACAAACCCCTGCGTCCATGGTGAAAATGACAATTTTGTCATTCCAGCCACAAAGACACAGTTTTCTGGTATCCTAGGAAGCAAGAGGAAGGAGGGAAGGCGGATGACAACCGTGCGCAGTGTGTTTTTAGACGGCGGGGAACGGCTGGCGGACTTGATGCTGGACATTCACCTGGCCAATGGCAACGTGATCCTGTTCACCATGGCCTCCCTGGCAGAGGACCCGGCGTTCCAAGCCCTTTGGAGCAGTGGCGACATCTACCGTCCCAAGCCCCAAGGCTCCGGCATCGTCTGGCCGGACGGGACGTATCTGCCGCTGAAACGTGTGTTCTCACTGCTGTAGGGAGGTTCAAAGGATGGAAGGAAAGATCAAATCAGTGGGCGTCGTGGACGGCGACCCATTGGTCATCAGCGTAGAGCTGTCCAGCGGCAACAGCGTGCTGCTGGACTTGAAGGCCAAGCTGGGTCAGCCGGAGTTTGCCGAGATCCCCACCCTGTCCCTGCCGCGGACGGACGGGCGGGAGGTGTACTGGTACAACGGCGCGCGCCTGGATCTGGAAGAGATCAAAACATTGCTGGCCGAGAGCGGCACAGCCAACGAAAAGGAGGAATGAGAAGGATGAAACGTATCATCAGCACCCTGCTCAGCTTGAGCTTGGTGCTCAGCCTGCTGCCAGCGGTGGCGTTGGCGGAGGGGGAGAGTTCAGGATTGCATTTTCAAGCTCCTGACTCGCTCACTGTGGGCGAATCCGATTATGTGATTGCTGCGGACGAAAACTACGAATACGTGAAGGAAAACGTTACTTGGACGAACTCAGATAATACTATTGTTCAAGTAGAGCCGATCACCGACGATGAATGGGCGAAGATTGACCCAAGTAAGGTCGATCGTTCTGCTATTGTCAAAGTCACCGCGCTGCAAGCGGGCGAAGCTGTGATTCAAGCTACTACAGACAGTGGAAAAACGGGTACCCATAAGATAACCGTTGAGCCTCTGGTGCCGGTGGAAAAAATCAAGCTGGCCAGTGAAATGACGGTCACTACTTCTGGTCTGCATGAGCTGGAATACACGATCGAACCGGCAAATGCAAGCATACAAGACCTAGAATGGGAATCTACGGATGCGGCTGTCGCTAAGGTTCAATATAGTAGTGGCAGATATGTGTTGTATGCGTACAAAAATGGTACCACCACCATCACCGCCACAGCAACCGACGGCAGCGGTGTAACGGCCAGTTGCGAAGTCACTGTTAACATTAACTATCCGGTGCAGGGCATTTCCCTGAACCATGATGCTAAGACCTTTACCAAGGCTGGCGAAACGCTGCAACTGACTGCAACCATTTATCCTGACAGCGCCACCAACAAAACCGTCACCTGGAAATCCAGCGACAAAACGGTTGCCACCGTGGACGAAAGCGGCCTGGTCACGGCTGTAGGCAACGGAACGGCCGACATCACCGCCACCACCGAGGATGGCAATTTTAAGGCCACCTGCAAGGTCACCGTGGAGATTCCGGAACTGACCCTCTCCTTGGATAAGTCTGAGCTGACCCTGACCCAGACGGAAGAACAGCAGAAACTGACCGCCACCGTCAGCGACCCAGAGGAGAAGGTCACTTGGCTCTCCAGCGACCCCTTTGTTGCCACCGTCAACAGAGACGGCACTGTTACCGCTATCGCCAATGGCACAGCCACCATCACCGCTTCTGCAAGGGACAAAACAGCCAGCTGTACTGTAGAGGTCGCGCTCACCGATACGCCCGCCCACACCCACGTCTGGTCTAAGAGCTGGGATGCCAACGTGTTCTATCACTATCGCCGCTGCCAGAACAGGGAAACCTGTAACTATACCAGCCCGGAAAAACAGGCAGGCTTTAATAGTCACACCTTTGTGAACGGCAAGTGCTCTGTCTGCGGTCTGGGCCAAGGCAACAGCAAGGTTCAGTTTGGCAAGGTGGAGCTGATCCAGACCCAGTTCGCTTATACTGGGGAGGAGATCGAGTTCGTGGACAGAAACAATGTCCGTGCTACCCTGGCCGATGGCACTACCCAGGATATTCCTCTGAGTTTTCGCACCAGAAACCTCTGCAAGGATGGCATTCCCGTTAATAAGTGCTTGGAACCGGGCACCTACACCGCAGAGGTCACAGCGTTCACCGGTCTCTACGAGGGCACCATCAATGTTACCATCACTGTGGTCGCTCCCGCCCATGCTCACCAGTACAGCGACCAGTGGACCAGCGACGCCACGAACCATTGGCACGAATGCCAGTGCGGCGAAAAGAGCGACCAGAGTGCCCACCAGTTCCAGTGGGTCATCGACCGGGACGCCACCGCCACTACCCCCGGCGAGAAGCATCAGGAATGTACCACCTGCGGCTACAAGACCGCTCCGGTGACCATCCCGGTGGAGCACGTCCACAAGTACAGCGACAAGTGGAGCAGCGACGCAGCGAACCATTGGCACGAATGCCAGTGCGGCGAAAAGAGCGACCAGAGTGCCCACCAGTTCAAGTGGGTCATCGACCGGGACGCCACCACCACCAAGACCGGCCAGAAGCATCAGGAATGCACCACCTGCGGCTACAAGACCGCTCCGGTGACTATCCCCGTGAAGTCTGCGCCTACCGTCACCGTCAAAGACAGCACCGTCACCGTCTCCAACAAGAGCCAGACCACCAAGCTGGACGTGAAGGCGGACGAGGACGCTAAGCTGACCTACAAGTCGGATAACAAGTCGGTGAAGGTGGACAAAAACGGAAAGGTGACCATTTCTAAGAACTTCGTGGGCAAGGCCACCGTTACCGTCACCGCTACCGTGAACGGTACCAAGACCACTAAGAAGGTCACCATCACCGTCAACCCCAAGGGCACCACCTTCCGCGCGGTGTACAACGGGGCAGGCAAGAAGCTGAAGGCCTATTGGAAGCGGAACAGCCAGGTCTCCGGCTACCAGCTCCAGTACGGCACCAACAAGAACTTCACCGGCTGCAAGACCGTGACCTTGAAGAGCAACCAGTACACCGGTTCCGTCCGTGCCGGCCTGAAGAAGAACGCCACCTATTACGTCCGCATCCGCACCTACAAACGGGTCAGCGGCAAGACCTATTACTCCGATTGGAGCAAGGTGAAGTCCTTCAAAGTCGTGCGCTGAGCCAACACAGTACATCACACAACCCAAACAGCGATCCCCCGTCAGAACACTCTGACGGGGGATTTTTCTGTTACCGATAATCGCACTTCTGACACTGTGCCAACGCCAATTCGCCGTTCTCCTTGTGGTACGCGCCCGACCAGTGGCAGATGCTCTGCAAGATGGGCACCACCGAAGCGCCCTTTTCCGTCAGGGCGTACTCCACCCGAGGGGGGATCTCATCGTACTGCTTCCGGCGCACCATGTCGTTGGCGATGAGGCTCTTCAGCGTGGACGCCAGCACCGCGTCGGTGATGTTGGCCAGCTCCGCCCGCAGCTGGCTGTAGCGCAGGGTCTCCTGGGCGGCCAGGACGCAGATGATGCGGGATTTCCACTTGCCGCCGAACAGATCCAGGCCATACTCTAAGGGACAGCGGATGTCTTTCTCTAATTTGGGTTTGTACATAGGGGCACCTCCAGGTTGGGATAGGTCTGTTATAGCATGGATGCTCTCTTTTGGCAAGTTACTATGAAAATGTTGAGTGACTCATAAACCGACCCATATCTTGTGATACGAGAGTGAACGGCCTATCATAAGGGCAAGCTCAGCGAGCAAATCAAACATGGAGGTAACAAACATGAACGTAGCTGCTTATCTGGAGATCACCATGCACATCAACCCCGAAAACCGTCCCGCCGCCGCAAAGGTCTACACCGACTACCGCCAGCCCTTCCTGGACACCATCCCCGGCGCCCTCACTAAGAACCTGCTGATCCGTGAGGACGATGTCCAGGTCCTCCACGGCTTTGACAGCGTGGAGCACGCCCAGGCGTACCTGACCAGCAAGCTGTTCCAGGAGGACGTCTTCGTGGGTCTGAAGCCCCTGTGGGCGATGGAGCCGGATGTGCGCATCTACACCGTCGCCTGAGTTTTCACCATCCAATCAAAGCATCATCTTATCAGCAACGCCCCCCGCCCAAACGGACAGGGGGCGTTGTTCACTTCTTCTTGGCGATGAGACAGAGCCAGTGCAGCTCCGGATTGGCGTGCCCCTCCGCACGGGGGAAGTCTGCGGCAGACAGGGCGCTGCGCAGCTGCTCCTTGTTGTACACCTGCATCCCTTGGATCTTCTTCATCCACTGGGCCTCCTGCTCCGGGTTGTTGCCGTCCGTCTCGTTGCCGAGGAAGAACAGCCCGCCCGGTTTCAGCACCCGGAGGACCTCCGCGAAGCAGCGTTCCAGCCCCGGCCAGAAGTAGACGGTCTCAAAGGCGGACACCACGTCAAAGGTGTCGTCCTCGAACGGCAGCTCCGCCACGTTGCCCTGCACCACAGCACAGCGCCCGTCCGCGATGGCCTGCCGGTTATATTTCTGGGCGGTCTCCACGCTGACAGCCGAGTAGTCCAGCCCCGTCACGTGCCCTTCCGGGCACCGCTCCAGCCAGCGAGCCAGATTGGCACCGCCGCCGCAGCCGGCGTCCAGGATGTTGGCGTCAGTGGGGACGGTCAGGAAGGAAAATCCCCACTCCGCCAGCTTGGCATGGTGGCCGCCATTCATGATCTGGGTCATCAGCTTTCCGCCCAAGCCCTCCGGCTTGCACGTGTTCTGGTAAAATCCCATTACAAAAACACCTCCGGTTCCGCACGCCGCTGGTACATTTCCTCCAGCTCGTGCTGGTGATATAAGTACCCTTCGTCGTCGTAATATTTCGCCCCCACCGGACACTTCTTCACACAGGCACAGCACTTGATGCAGATGCCCGTGTAGTGGGTCACGTCGTCCGGGTCGATGGAGCCCATGGGACAGACCTGAGCGCACAGACCACAGTGGGTGCAGGTGTCCCGTGTCTTAGGCTTGACCTTCAGGATGTTGATGGGCTTCCCGTGCCGATCCCGGGGGGTGTAGTAGGGACGGAGGGGGAGACAGCCGTTCACCGCCACCGGCTCCGTGGGCAGAGCGTCCAGCGGGGCGACCTTCTCCGCGATGGCCTGGGCAAATCCCTTCGCCTTGTCCAAATCCGCCCCGTCCGGCCGACCAGCCCCCAAAATGGTGGAGAAGGAGTGTTCGCCCACAAAGGCGCCGCCGGCCACCGTCCGCAGTCCGTCCGCCTCTAAAATCTCCCGCAGCTCCATCAGCGCGTCGTCATAGTTCCGGTTGCCGAAGAGCACCACCGGCACCGCCAAAGCGTGGTTTCCAGTGAAGCCGTTGGTCAGGAAAGGGAGGAGGACATTGGGCACCCGTCCGGCGATGACCGGCGTGCCGCAGATGACCAGGTCGGTGGGGGCGAAGGTGTAGTGCTCCTCCCGCGCCTGAGGCGGGGTGAAATCCAGCGTGGCGCAGGGGACGCCCAGCGTCTGGGCGATTTCCTGGGCAATGGTGGTCACGATGGTCTTGGTGGTGTCCGTGCCGCTGAAATAGGCGGCCCATAACTGATTGATGTGCATGATGACTCCTTTCCCGTCCTCACTGCTCGATCTCACGCAGCAGCTCCTGCTGCCGTCCGTCCAGCAACAGCAGGCGGTTGTAGTGGTGGTACAGCTCGCAGCCGTTGGCGCGGATGAAGGCAGACGAGAGGGGGTTCATGGTCAGCTCGGTGACGAAGATGACCAGCTCCTGCCCCTCGCCGAACACGTCCTCCAGGAAGTGGAAGGCGTGATCCAGCTGGGCGGAAGCGGTCTCGATGGCCGTCTTGCGCTGTTTGACTTCTTTCCGGAACCACCCGCGGAGGGCGTCCGCCGATGCATCCGGGTCGTCGGACAGGTTCTTCTGGGTCAGCCGGGTCTGATACTCTTCCAGGGTGGCCAGCAGCCGCTGGGTCTGATGCAGCTTGTCCTTGTCCGGCTGGCCAGACTCCTTCAGTTGGTTCAGCTGATCGGTGTAGTGGCTGATGATCGTGGTCAGCGCCCAGGTGTCCCCCAACTTCAGCTGAAGCAGCATATCCTTCATCGCCCCGTGCAGCTCGGTCACAAAGGCGTCTTCCTCGTTGGCCTCCCCGCAGCTGCGGAACAGCCCGTCCAGCAGCAGGGACACCGCGCTGAACCGTTCGTCGAAGGGTGCCGCCCGGAGCTTGGTCACGGTAGCGGGGGTGTACTTGCCGTTCAGGATGGCAGGCACGTCGTAGTCGGTCTGGTACTTGCGGTAGAGGTACAGGTAGTTGGTAAAGTCCTTGGCAATGGCCGGATGCTGGAGGTACTGGGCGATGACCGATTCATCCACCGGCAAATCCAGCGTCTCGCACACTTGCAAGAACTGGGACAGATCCTCCCAGCCACGGGCGGTGACAAAGCGCTTGCCGTCTACCGTGGTCTCGATCTGATAGAAGTGATCCTTTTTCAGATCCAGATAGGTCAAGATGGCGTTGTGTACCTGCCGGCTGTAGGCGTACTCCTTCCAAACGGCGAAGTCTGCCTCCAAATCCATCCGGCGCACCCGATCCAGGGTCACAATGTCAAAGTCCCGCACCGAGCGGTTGTACTCCGGCGGGTTGCCTGCCGCCACCACGATCCAGCCCTCCGGCAGCTGGTGACAGCCGAAGGTCTTGCACTGCAAAAATTGCAGCATGGCGGGTGCCAACGTCTCGGACACGCAGTTGATCTCGTCCAGGAACAGGATGCCGGATTTCAGCCCCGTGCGCTCCATGGACTGGTAGACGCTGGCGATGATCTCGCTCATGGTGTACTCGGTCAGCTTGTACTCCTTGCCGTCGAACACTCCGGTCTGGATGCTGGGCAGGCCGATGGCGCTCTGGCGGGTGTGGTGGGTCATGGTGTAGGCCACGATGCCGATGCCGCACTCCTGAGCGGCCTGGTGGGCGATGGCGGTCTTGCCGATGCCCGGAGGGCCCATGAGCAGCAGGGGACGCTGTGCCACCTGAGGGATGGCCAGGTTCCCGAAGGCGTCCCGAGCAAGGTACGCCTGGATGGTCTGTTTTAGCTGGACTTTGGCTTCTTTCATATTCATTGCGGATGCACCTCCGTCAGTTCCTCCGGCCCCAGGATCACCTTCATGGCCCAGGGGGGAACGTTGGTATCTTGATATTGGTCACGGAAAAAGAGAAATGCCACATCGTAGGGAGGACGATGCTTGGGGTAGGTCCCCCAGCCGTCTGTGAAGTAGAGCAGCCCCTTCAGGTCGGTGAGCTGTCCTTCTTCCAACAGCCGGCTCACATACTGGAATGCCGGCCGGAAATCGGTGCCGCCGTAGCCCTTCACCGTAAACGTCTTGGTAAATTGGTCAAACTCCTCTCGGCTGTGGAGTACTGTGTCCACCTGTACCGCCGCATCATTCTGGATGATGTGCAGGTTGGCATTCTGAAAGAACAGGTCGGACTGGTTCAGGATGGCCCGGGTCTCAGACAAGAAGGCGGCGATGACTCCTTCCCGGCAGGAGTCCGAGGTGTCGATGACGATGACCAGGTCGTGTATCTTCCGGGTCTCCTGGTACTCCAACGGCTCCATCAGCGGGATGTTGCCATACAGCTCTAGCCCGTAGGCATAGAACCCGTAGTCGAAGGAGTCCGGGTCCACCTGCACCTCCTCCCGGAGGGTCAGAAAACGCTGCAAAAAACGCCGGTAGTCATAGCGCTCCCGGTTCTCGATCTTCAGCGCCTGGAGCAGCGTCCCAGCCTCTTTTCCGTGCTGGGCGAAGAAGGTCTCCATGTTGGTCTTGGTCTTCTCGGACACGTCCTGCCACTTGTCCTCCAATTCCTTCTGCCGCTCATCGGACTGGTCTTGGTCGCCCGCGCCGTCCCCTTGACCGCTGCCCTGCTGTTCCTCCTCCTGCTGGGCACCCCAGAACTTGTGGTCGTCCCGGCGGAAGTATTTGTAGAAGTCCAGCTGCTCCTCCCAGGGGATGATCTGCCGTTCCAGCGCCTGATAGATGCGCTCGGCGCTGAACACCGGACACTCCTGCCGCAGCCGGTCGTACACGTCCTCTCGGAACAGGGGGATGACCATGGCCACCGTCTTCACGTCCATGGAGTCCAAAATGGACTCCACCGCAATGTCGCAGGCCACGTCCCACAGGGCAGGGTCTCGGTCGCCCCGGTGGAAGGGGTGGCGGAAGAGGCAGTGGAGCACCATGTGCAGGTAGGTGCGGTTGAGTTGGATCATGTCGTCCACGTACTGCCGCTGCAAGTAGGTGGGGTTGTAGAGGATGTTCACCCCGTCGGTGGCGATGGTGGCGGTGTTCAGGTTCATCTGGTAGCCCAGACCGCTCAGCGCCAGGTCGAAGAAGCGCATGGACAGGTAGAGCTCGTTCCGGGAGGCGGATAAAATGGCGTTGCCGATGCGGGTCAGCCGTTCTTTGTTCTCATGCACAGTTGCGTTCCCTCCCTTTATAGGTCAAAGGATTTGTCCGCCCAGTTGGTGGACGTCTGGGGCTGGGTCTTGGCCAGGATGCGGCTGGTGAACCGGGGGTGGTCCAGCCGCTGGGCGCAGGCGAGCAGGGTGTCCAACTGGTCGGCGGACAGGTCGCCCTGCTCCAACAGAAATTCCAGCTCCGCCTCGTCCTCCCCTTGGATCAGCGCCGGCGACAGGGCGTCCAAATGCTCTCGGATGTACGCCCAGTACCCCTCTCGCACCGGTGCGCGCAGGTCGGTGCCGTCCATGAGCCGGAACAGGGCCAGCAGGGTCACCGTCTCCGGAGACTCCTCCAATTTCGCCACCCGGAACAGCTGGTCGTACAGGTCCAGGTCGATGCCGTTGCCGCCGATGCACTCCCGGTAGCGTCCGCCGGAGCCGTAGGTGATGGTGCGGAACTGGCGGGGCATAACGATATCCTCGAACTCGTAGGCGTATTCGGGGAAGAGCAGTCGGGTGTCGTGGTCGTCCTGGTAGACGGTGACGATGAGCTTTTGGTACAGGTCGCTGACCAGCAGGCTGGCGTTCAGCCCTGCCGGGAAGGACAGTCGTTCCAGCCGGGCGCAGTTCATGAGCACGCCGCTGCCGATCTCGGTCACCGTCCGGGGCAGTGCCAATGATTTCAGCTGGGTGCAGTTGTAAAAGCACTGGCTGCCCACGCGGGTCACGCCGTCGGGGATGGTCAGTTCGGTCAGACTCCGGCAGTCGGCGAAGGCGTAGGCGGGCAGCGCGGTCAGGTTGGGGGACAGGTCCAGCCGCTCCAATTTCCGGCACCGCTGAAAGACCCGTTCGCCCAGCTCGGTCACCGTTTCCGGCAGTGCCAAACGCTTCAAAACCGTACAATCTGCCAGAGATTTCGCCTGTAAAGTGACTATACTTGACGGCAAAATAAGGTGCTGCAACGTGTCATTTGGCACCGATCCCACCGGTGGTTCCGCTTGAACATAGTGGATGCCGTCCACTGCTTCCACCGCCTCGGCAGGCTGACAGAAGCACTGGGAGCCGATGGCCGTGACCGGTACGCCGTCGATGGTATCCGGCAGAGTCAGCCGCGCTTCGGTGCCCACACAGCGGGTGATGGTGGCCTGAGCGGGGGTGTCGGGTGTGGTGGTTGTGATGGTATAGTAAATGCGCCAGCCCATAGGGAACGCCTCCTGCAATGTCGAGTGTATGTCTCCATTATAATCTACCCCACCCCCATACGCAACGGGTTGCGCGGAAAATCGGGGGCATAGACCAGGGGTTGTGGGGCATAGACTGGCGCAAAGGGGGGATGTGTATGCTGGTTTCGCTGGAAGACCTGCGGGATAAGGAGGTCATCTCCATCACCGACGGCAGCCGCTACGGCTACGTGGGCGACGTGACCTTTGACATTGCGGACGGAACGATACAGGAGCTGGTGGTGCCGGGACGGCGGCGGTTCCTGGGGTTGTTCGGCCCACGGGAGAACCTGGTGTTCCCCTGGAACCAGGTACACCGGTTCGGTCAGGAGACGGTCCTCATCGAAGGCACGCCACGGCCGCTGACGGAGGGAGAAAAGGGGAGACATAAATAGGTTTTATCCGAACAAACTGACTGTAATGCAAAAAGGCTTTACAGTTTGAAATGAGCGTTTCCCAGGAAATCCAACCGTTCCAATGAGCAGAAAAGCACCCCTGCTGAGCAGGGGTGCTTGCTTGTGTTCCGGTGATTATTTGTTTTCGGCGATGGTATAGTTGGGCGCTTCCTTGGTGATATAGATATCGTGCGGATGGCTCTCCCGGAGACCTGCGGAGGTGATGCGGACGAACTGGGAGCGTTCCTGGAGGTCAGGCACGGTGGCGCAGCCGCAGTAGCCCATACCGGAGCGGAGACCGCCCATGAGCTGGAAGATGGTCTCGGACAGGGTTCCCTTGTAAGGCACACGACCTTCGACGCCTTCGGGGACCAGCTTCTTCTTGCCGGTCTGGAAGTAACGGTCCTTGGAACCGCTGTTCATGGCAGCCAGACTGCCCATGCCGCGGTAGACCTTGAACTGACGACCCTGATAGATTTCCATATCGCCAGGGCTCTCCTCGCAGCCAGCCAGCAGGGAGCCCAGCATGACCACGTTGCCGCCGGCGGAGATGGCCTTGGCGATGTCGCCGGAGTACTGGATACCACCGTCAGCGATGACGGGGATGCCGTACTTGGCAGCCATGCAGGCGGAGTCGTACACAGCGGTGATCTGAGGCACGCCGATACCGGCGACCACACGGGTGGTACAGATGGAGCCAGGGCCGATGCCGACCTTCACGCAGTCAGCGCCTGCCTGGATGAGGGCTTCGGTGGCTTCTGCGGTGGCCACGTTGCCGGCGATGAGCTGCACGTCGGGATACAGGGCCTTGATGCGGCTGACGGCCTGGATGATGCCCTGAGCATGACCATGAGCAGAGTCCAGACAGAGGACGTCCGCGCCCACTTCCACCAGAGCGGCCACGCGATCCAGCAGGTCGGCAGTGACGCCGATGGCAGCACCGCACAGCAGGCGGCCGCCTTCGTCACGGGCAGCGTTGGGATAAGCCACGGCCTTTTCGATGTCCTTGATGGTGATGAGCCCCTTCAGGTGCATCTCGTCATCCACGATGGGCAGCTTTTCCACCTTGCGGTGGCGCAGGATCTCCTTGGCTTCTTCCAGGGTGGTGCCTTCTTTGGCGGTGACCAGGTTTTCTCTGGTCATCACATCGTCAATGAGCCGATCCATATCGGTCTCGAACTTCAGGTCACGGTTGGTGATGATACCGATGAGCTTGCCCTTGTCGCAGATGGGCACGCCGGAGATGTGGTACTTGGCCATGAGGGCGTTGGCTTCCCCCAGGGTGTGGCCGGGAGCCAGCCAGAAGGGGTTGGTGATGACGCCGTTCTCAGAGCGCTTGACCATATCCACCTGCTCTGCCTGAGCCGCGATGGACATATTCTTGTGGATGATGCCGATGCCGCCTTCGCGGGCGATGGCGATGGCCATACGATACTCGGTGACCGTGTCCATTGCTGCGGACATCACCGGGATATTCAGCCGGATCTTCTGGGTCAGCTGGGTATGCAGATCGATATCCACCGGATGGATTTTGCTTTCTGCCGGAATCAGCAGAACGTCATCAAAAGTGAGTCCCTCTTTCAGGAACTTTGCGGAAGCATCCAAATTAACCATTTCGACATCCCTTTCTTTCGTTTCAAATTTTTGTATAGGTTCAGGCTGAGCTTGGGTTGCTAATTTTAAATGTTACGCCGGACTGCTCCGGATGGTCAGCTTGGGGTGACAGCACAGCTCGTTCAGGTCGTCCATGGTGCCGGCGTTGATGCGCATGGCGCTGCCGCACTGGGCGCAGATGAGCTCCACGGACGCGTAGTGGACTTCCAGCCGCCACTGATGGCTGCCGCACTCACAGGAGATCCCGTCCCGCTGGGCGATGTCCTTCAACTCCGCCAGCACTTCCTCCATGACCAGGTCGTTGAGGAAGGTGCCCGTCTCCTCGGACTCCTTGTCCTTCTCCTGGGCCAGATGATCGGTGGCCTTCTCCAGCCGTTCCATAGCGGCGAACACCGCCCCTTCCTCGCCCACGTAGCAGCAGTCCATGCCGGTGCTCTGGCAGGAAAAAGCAAGTGCCTTGCGAGATAGGAAGGCTTCCGCAGGGCACGTGACAGTATGCCGGTCTCCGCAGGCCACGCAGGGGGCCGTGATGCGAAAACGGTCCAGCAAATACTCGATATTCAGACTGGACTTTCCGCAGGGGCAGGGGATCTCACAGGAAGCAGACGCAGTCAGCTGGAAGGGGGAGCGGGCAGCGATGACGCTGTTGCGGCAGTGCGGGCAAATATAGCCGATGGTACGAGAGGTAATATCCGCCATGATTTGATCGCTCCTCTTCAACAAAGAAATATTTTATCTATTATATCATCCAAACCCATGCAAAGCAATGGCACACTCCGACAAAGCGGTGACAAAAAACCAGCCCTTGCCAGGCCAGTATCCACAAAAAGTCACCGTATAATTTTCCCCTCACCACGGCAGACTAGAGATAACTGAGAAGAGGAAGGGATCGTATGGCAAGTAAAAAAATCGGAAAACAGACCTTCGCCCTGTGCAACCCACCCTCCATCGCCGGCCACGCCAACGTGGTGGGGCCGAAAGAGGGGGACGGGCCGCTGAAGGACAGCTTTGACGTGATCTCCCCCGACGCCTCCTTTGGGGAGCGGAGCTGGGAGAAGGCGGAGGTGGAGATGCAGAAGCGGGCGTTGGCGGCGGCCTTGGAGAAGGCCAAACAGACCACGTCGGTGCTGGATTTCCTCTTCGCCGGGGATCTGCTCAACCAGTGCATCAGCGCCGGGTATGCCGCTCGCAGCGCCGGGGTGCCCTTCTTTGGGCTGTACGGCGCCTGCTCCACCATGGCGGAGTCCCTGAGCCTGGCGGCTATGCTGCTGGACGGCGGGTTCGGCGAGTGGGGCGCGGCAGTGACCTCCTCCCACTTCTGCTCGGCGGAGCGCCAGTACCGCACCCCCCTGGAGTATGGCGGCCAGCGCACCCCCACCTCCCAGTGGACCGCCACGGCAGCGGGAGCGGTGGTGCTGGCCAAGAACGGGGACGGGCCGTATATCACCCACGTGACCCCGGGCCGCATCCGGGATAAGGGCATCAAGGACGCCAACAACATGGGCGCTGCCATGGCCTGGGCGGCCTATGACACCATCTCCCAGCACCTGAAGGACACCAACCGCTCCTCCTCCTTCTACGACCTGATCGTCACCGGCGACCTGGGCAAGCTGGGCATGGAGATCGTCATCGACCTGTTCGCCGCCGACGGCATCGAGCTGCGGGGGAACTACAACGACTGCGGTATCATGCTCTTCGACCTGGAGGGACAGGACGTCCACTGCGGGGCGTCCGGCTGCGGCTGCGCTGCCTCGGTGCTCACCGGGTACCTGCTCAACGGGATGCGAGAGGGGAAGTGGAACAACCTGCTCTTCTGCGCCACCGGAGCCCTGCACTCGCCCACGTCCTTGGGACAGGGGGAGTCCATCCCCGGCATCTGCCACGCCGTGGCCATCTCCACGCAAAAATAGGAGGTTTCTATGGAACTGCTCGCGCAATTCATCCGCACCTTTCTGTGCGGCGGGGTGCTCTGCCTCATCGGACAGATCTTGATCGACAAGACCAGCCTGACCCCCGCCAAGATCTTGACCATGTACGTCATCGCAGGCGTCGTCCTGGGGGCGGTAGGGGTGTATGAGCCCATCGTCCAGTGGGGTGGCTCCGGCGCTACTGTGCCCCTGACCGGCTTCGGCTATAACCTGGCCAAAGGGGTCAAGGAGGCCGTGGCGGCCAAGGGGTTCCTGGGCGCTATGACTGGCGGCCTCACCGCCGCCGCTGGGGGCATCACGGCGGCTACCTTCTTTGGGTGGCTGGTGGCGCTCATCTTTAGTCCGAAGGAACGGAAGTAAGAGGAAACACCCTCGTATGAGTGAACATACGGGGGTGTTTGTGCGTTTTCCTGATGCCTGTGACGGACAGCCCTTGAACACATATCGTCGATGCATTGCCAGAAAGACTCCAGAGAGCAGAAGGTGAACTTGTTTTGTCACCTTATTCGTGAGACTCAGATGCCTTCTTCTCACACTCCTTCCAGCGTGTGAAATACTTTTGTGTAGTTGGGTTCTCTTCACCTTTATGCTTTCTGCTGATTAAGTATGCCCTATGAAAATATTCAGCGGCTTCTTCATGGCGATTCCAGAAATTTGTGTAAGAATATCCGACATTACCGTAGCTAGCTGCAGTGTTAGGATGCTCTTCGCCAAGGACTCTGCGTCTGATGTGCAGTGCTTTTTCTTGATATTGCAGACCTTTTTCTCGATCTCCGATTTCTTCGTATGAGATGCCAACGTTATTGTAGCTATCTGCAGTGTCAGGATGCTCTTCGCCGAGGACTCTGCGTCTGATGTCCAGTGCTTTCTCTAGATACTGCAACCCTTTTTCTCTCTCTCCTATCTCAAAATAAGAGACACCAACATTGTTGTAGCTATCTGCAGTGGTAGGATGCTCTTCGCCAAGAACTCTGCGTCTGATGTCCAGTGCTTTCTCCAGATATTGCAGACCTTTTTCTCGATCTCCCATCTCAAAATAAGAGGAACCAACATTGTTGTAGCTAGTTGCAGTGTCAGGATGCTCTTCGCCGAGGATTCTGCGTCTGATTTCCAGTGCTTTTTCTTGATATTGTAGACCTTTTTTTCGATCTCCCATTTCTGCATATGAGACACCAACATTGTTGTAGCTAGTTGCAGTGTTAGGATGCTCTTCACCGAGGACTCTGCGTCTGATTTCCAGTGCTTTCTCTTGATATTGCAGACCTTTTTCTCGATCTCCGATTTCTTCGTATGAGAAGCCAACATTGTTGTAGCTAGTTGCAGTGTCAGGATGCTCTTCGCCGAGGACTCTGCGTCTGATGTCCAGTGCTTTCTCTAGATACTGCAACCCTTTTTCTCTCTCTCCTATCTCAAAATAAGAGACACCAACATTGTTGTAGCTAGTTGCAGTGGTAGGATGCTCTTCGCCAAGGACTCTGCGACTGATTTCTAGTGCTTTTTCTCTATATTTCAGACAAAGGGAAGAACGATATTTTTTCGTATTATTTTCACCTAATTCATATGTGAAACAACTTAGATAATAAGCGCATTTCCTATCCTCAGTAGTGACTAACTGCCGCAACAGATATTCGCATTCTGTTGCTTTCCATTCACGTTCCAGGGATATAGCCCCCGGCTCCCAACGATCAAACGCCTCCAAGTATTTTTCTGAATTATGTACATCGCTCTGCAGGTCTTCCTCTTTGGCAAGAACAGCGGCCATCATTTGTGCCATGGAATACGTGCCAATCTGTTTTGTGACAATATCCTGTTCGCGATCTCGATATTCTAACCAGCCCTTGATGCGCAGGTTGTTCAGCCAGCCGGACTTCATACCTGTCCAGGATTCAAATCGCTCTGGTGCAATGCTGCCAGCGATGAGCGTCATCATTCGGAGTACTTCTGCCTCTTCATCGTTTAACAGGCCCTTCTCTCTGGCCTTCCGGTACAAGGTGCAGAAGGTACGTTCCAGAAAAGCATAGGCGTGCGTAGTCATCAGGCCGCTACCGTCGCGATCCTCACCAAAGGTCAGATCTTCGTGGGCGACGAATCCTTCCATCGTCAATTCCCTTAACATATCCGCCGGGCGGATCTCCATTCCGG
>CAKTHW010000033.1 GCA_934565425.1 uncultured Oscillospiraceae bacterium | reverse complement strand
CATCCAGGGTGCCATGAATTCCCTGGAGTGGTATAACCCCTTCCTGTTGGGCTTCGTGGGCGTCACCACCGGCGCCGGAGGCGGTATCATCCGAGACATCATGGTGGGCACCGTGCCGCGGGTGCTGCGGAAGCAGATCTATTTCACCGCCGCCTTGGCTGGCGCCGTCTGTTACATCGTCCTGCTGCCCTACCTGCCGGAGTTTTGGGATATGCTCCTGGCAGTGGCGGTCATCTGCGTCATCCGAGGGCTGGCGTTCCATTATCGCTGGAACTTACCTAGGGCAAAACAAGCAGAGTTCGATGAATGATGCGACAAAATGCAAGCAAAGACGCTCTGGACAGCCCAGAGTGTTTTTGCTGACTTGAAAACCTACTAAACATATGGTATTATAGCAGTATGAAAGCGCCGAAGGAGGCCAGACCATGAAAATTTCCACCAAAGGCCGTTATGCCCTGCGGATGCTGCTGGATTTGGCAGAGCAGCGGGAGAAGGGCTTTGTGGCTCTGAAAGAGATCGCCCAGCGGCAGAATATATCGAAGAAGTATCTGGAGCAGATCGTGCCCATTCTGAACCGAGCCAAGGTGCTCAAGACCAACCGCGGCTACCAGGGCGGCTACCAGCTGGCCCAGTCCCCCGACCACTACACGGTGGGGATGATCTTACGCCTGACCGAGGGGAGCCTGGCGCCGGTGGCCTGCGTGGAGCAGGATCCGGTGGATTGTCCCCGCAGTGTGGATTGTCCCACCCTGCCGTTGTGGAAGGGGCTGAACAAGGTCATCAACGACTACCTGGACAGCATCACCCTCCAGGACATCCTGGATCAGCAGCGGGAGCGGTATGCCAATGACTATGTGATCTGACCCATTGCGAGGGGAGGAACCGACGTGGATCAAACACTGGACTTCATCTGGGAGGTACAACGAGAACCGTCGCTGCAAGCGCGCGTCCTGGCCTGCATGGATGCTGACACAGGATGCACCATCACAATCGACCGGCACAAGTTGACCTTTGACCCAACTGCACGTGCTGTCACCGTCAGAAGGGCGTCTGATACCGTACCATTTGCGTGCAAAATCGGCCGCTGTCGTATCCCATATCCACTGCTCCGGCGGATGCTGGCAGGAAACTGGGAAGATATGACCGGGTTTCAGTGGCTTTGACCACACAGACAAAAAACAACGGGCGACGTGGAAAACACGTCGCCCTTTTGCTATCTATTCTAATGTTAGCGGATGTTGCCAGAACCGTGGATGATATATTTGGTGGTGCAAAGCTCCTCCAACCCCATGGGCCCCCGCGCGTGGAGCTTCTGGGTGGAGATGCCCATCTCGCAGCCCAGACCGAACTCGCCCCCGTCGGTGAAGCGGGTGGAGGCGTTGACGTAGACGGCGGCAGAGTCCACCAGGGCGGTGAACTTGCGAGCAGCGTCGTCATCGGTGGTCAGGATGGCGTCGCTGTGGCCGGTGGAGTGGTGGGCGATATGGTCGATGGCGGCGTCCACGCTGTCCACCACCTTCACGGCCAGGATGTAGTCCAAGAACTCCGTGTCAAAGTCGTTCTCGCCAGCTGCCGTCCCCGGAATCACAGCGGCAGCCCGTTCGTCCAGCCGCAGCTCCACCGGCGTCTCGCCAGCAGCCGCCCGTTCGTCCACCAGACGTGCCTTCAGCTTGGGCAAAAATACGCCTGCGATGTCCTGATGCACCAGGCACACCTCCTCCGCGTTGCACACGCTGGGACGGCTGGTCTTGGCGTTCTGGATGATGTCCAGTGCCTGCGCCTGGTCGGCGGAGGCGTCTACATAGATGTGGCAGATGCCCGTGCCCGTCTCGATACAGGGGACGGTGGCGTTCTCAGTGCAGGAGCGGATGAGCCCCGCGCCCCCGCGGGGGATGAGCAGGTCCACGTACCCCACCGCGGTCATCAGCTCGTTGGCGCTGGCGTGGGAGGTGTCCTGGATGAGGTTCACGCAGGTCTCCGGCAGACCGGCGGTCTTGAGACCGGCACGGAGGGCGGTGACGATGGCGTTGGCGCTGCGCCAGGCGTTGCGGCCGGAGCGCAGGATGCACACGTTGCCGCTCTTGAGACACAGGGCGGCGGCGTCACTGGTCACGTTGGGACGGCTCTCGTAAATGATGGCCACCACGCCCATGGGCACAGCGGTCTGTTCGATGACCATGCCGGGCTTGGGGGTGGCACGGCGGCGCACCTGTCCCACCGGGTCGGGCAGGTCGATGAGGGCCAGCACTCCATCCGCCATACCCTGGATGCGCTCCTTCGTCAGCAGCAGGCGATCCATCATGACCGTGGAGATGGTGCCCTCGGCATCGGTGCAGTCGGCGGCGTTGGCGGCCAAAATATCTTCACAGCCTGCCACCAGGGCATCTGCTATGGCGCGCAGGGCATGGTTTTTCACTTCGGTGCTGGCGGTGCCCAGCGTTTTCTTGGCTTCCTGAGCCTGGACTAAAATGGCATCGGTGCTCAACATATTCAGATTCCTTCCTTTCTGACGCAAAAACGGGTGCCTACCTCTTTGCCTGCCACAATGTCATACAGGCTCTCCGGATAAGCGCCGTGGCAAATGATCATCTCGACCCCCGCCTCAGTGGCGATCTCGGCGGCGTGGATTTTGGTCACCATCCCGCCGGTGGCCAGCTCGGAGCCTTTTGTCCCGGCCAGCGCCTTAATTTCAGGCGTCAGCGCCTCCACCCGATGGATGAGGGTGGCGTTGGGGTCTTCTTTCGGGTCGGCGGTGTACAGGCCGTGGATGTCGGAGAACAGCACCAGCAGATCCGCCTTGGCACAGCTGGCCACGATAGCGCCCAAGGTGTCGTTGTCGCCCACGGCGATCTCTTTCGTCGCCACCGTGTCGTTCTCGTTGATGATGGGCAGGGCGTCCAGCTCCAGCAGACGGTACAGGGTGTTCTGGAAGTTGTCGCGGCGCTGCACATCCAAGATGTCGTCCGCCGTCAGCAAGATCTGCGCCACCGTGTGGTTGTACTCGCCAAACAATTTGTCATAGGTGTACATCAGCTCGCACTGACCCACCGCCGCTGCCGCCTGCTTGGAGGGCATATCGGCAGGACGGCCAGGCAGCTGCAATTTGCCCACGCCCATGCCGATGGCGCCGGAGGACACCAGAATGATCTCATGCCCCGCGTTCTTCAGGTCGCTGACCACCTTGCACAAGTGCTCTACATGGCGGATGTTCAGCAGCCCCGTGGGATGCGCCAGGGTGGAAGTGCCCACTTTTAAGACGATACGCATGATCTCAGTCCTCCTTTTTCCCCAGTTCTCTCGTTTTCTCATAGGCGGCCAGCACCGCTTCCATCGCAGTGGAACGGAATCCGCCCATCTCCAGAGCGCGCACCCCCTGAATGGTGCTGCCAGCAGGGGAGCAGACCGCGTCCTTCAGCGCACCGGGGTGGCTGCCGCTGTTCAGGACCATCTCCGCCGCCCCCATCAGGGTCTGAGCGGCGTAGGTCATGGCCTTGTCACGGGGCAGACCGCAGGCCACGCCGCCGTCCGCCAGCGCTTCGATGAATAAGTACACATAAGCAGGCCCACAGCCGGAGATGGCACAGCCTGCGTCGATGAGGGACTCCGGCAGGGCGTCCAGCCGACCGGCACCGGCCATGAGGGTGCAGAAGGCGTCCAAGTCTTCTTGTGCCACGCCGTCCGCGCAGTACAGGATCATGCCCGCCCCCAGGGACACCGGCGTGTTGGGCATGATGCGGATGACGGGATAGGCCCCTCCGGCCAGCTGTTGGATGGTGGCCATGGACAGGCCAGCCGCCATAGTCACCAGCACGAATGGGGTAGGTCGCCCGGCGAAGGTGTCGGCCAGCTCCGCCAGGACCCCTGGCATCATCTGAGGCTTGACGCCCAGAAAGATCAGGTCGCAGGTCTTGGCGATGGTCTGGTTGTCGGTGACGGTCGCGCCGATCTTCAAAGCCAGTGCGTCCGCCTTGGACTGGGTGCGGTTGGACAGGAAAACGTCGTGTCCTGCCTTGGGCAGTGCCTGAGCCAGTGCGCCGCCCATGTTGCCGCAGCCGATGAAACCGATGGTGTTGAATTGCATACCCCATTCCTCCAATGTGCCGGGAATCATTCTGAACGGGTTCCCGTTGGTGTAGCACCATTGTAGAAGAAAAAGAAGGAAAAGTCAATATTCAGACGATAAAATAGACGAAATATTTTGTAGCATGAAAATCTGCGTGAGTTTGAGTCCGAAAACACGTTTGTTTGATGGAAATGTGATAAAATGTGGCATGAAAAGTGCTGAATCAAATTAGACGAAACCTATCACAAAACCTATCATGTCCACTGGACGACCACATAATCCCGCCAGACGTATCCGCCCAGCCCGTTCCACTCCACCACGAACCAGTTCTGATACTCATTCCACACCGTCAGCTGAGCGCCGTCGTAGCACTGTGCCACGATGGGCGCGGAGGTGGAGGGCGCCGCCCGCAGGTTCAGGACGCCCCAGTTCAAGTCCACCACACCCACCCGCGGGGCTTGCGGCTCCAGGAAGGGCAGGCCGAAGAACTCCGTCAGCGCCATGGCCAGACTCCGGGCGATGGCAGGCAGGTTGTTCCGGATCCAGTCCGCGTCCGACGGGGTGTCGTGATACCCCAGCTCCGCCAGCACGCCCGGCGCACGCACCTTGTACACCTCCCCCAGGGAAGTGGTGGGCACGATGGCCACCTTGGCCGGGTCGGGGTAGACGGTCTTGAGCTGCTGTTGGATGAGCTGGGCGGCGCGCAGGCTCTCGGAGGACTCCGGGTTGTAGTAGATGTCGATGCCGGTGGTGGTGCCCGCCTGGTCGCCGGCGGTGGCATTGGAGTGGAGGGCGAGATGCAGGTCGTAGTCGCCTGCGTTGGAGGCGGCGATGGAGGTGGCCGCGGTCATGTCCGGGGTGTTGCGGGTGAAGGAGATGCCGCTGGCACGGAGATAGGGTTCCAGTTCGTCCGCCAGCAGGTTCATGTAATATTCCTCGTTCCCGCCGTTCACGTAGGGGTTATACTCCTGCGTGGAGGGGGAGAGATACAAAAAAGCCATAGAAAAACCTCCTCAATACAGTTCTGCCCATCCTATGACAAAGGTCAGGGGAGGGGTTCCTGTACTTGCGAGGGGGTGGCGGTTGTAGTACAATGGATACATTATATAAAAAGGAGGAACGGGTGATGATACAGTCAACCCTTTGTTATATCGAGCGGGCGGGGCAGTACCTGATGCTCCACCGGGTGAAGAAGGAGAACGACCTGAACCACGACAAATGGGTGGGCGTGGGCGGCAAGTTCCTGGACAAGGAGAGCCCGGAGGAATGTTTATTGCGGGAGGTCAAGGAGGAGACCGGCCTGACCCTCACCGACTACCGCTTCCGCGGCATCGTCACCTTCGTCTCCGACCAGTGGCCCACGGAGTATATGTACCTGTACACCGCCACCGGCTTTGCAGGCGAGATGATCGTCTGCGACGAAGGCGACCTGGAGTGGGTGGACCACGACAAGATCACCGACCTGCCCATCTGGGAGGGGGACAAGCTGTTCCTGCAGCTGCTGGCGGAGGAAGCACCCTTCTTCTCGCTGAAGCTGGAGTACCAGGGGGATACGCTGGTGTATGCGGCGTTGGACGGGAAAGAAATAAATTTGCAGAAAAATGAAAAATAACCCTTGACTTTCGGGGAAGGACGCAGTATAATGAATCTTGCGTTCGGACGATTAGCTCAGCTGGCTAGAGCATCCGCTTGACGTGCGGAGGGTCAGCGGTTCAAATCCGTTATCGTCCACCAGCAAAAAACCCACGACTTGTGTCGTGGGTTTTTTGCTGGTCTCCGCACCCCTTCGGGGTGCGGAGACCTTCGGTGATTTAACGTGCTCGGCGGAAATGAATTCCGCCTGCGCCAAGGTTTTGCTGCGCAAAACGCTTGAGACGCCGGACTCCTGGCGAAAAACACCCACCCAAGACGTTGGCAGTGGTTCGCAAAAGCGCCCCATAGGAGGCAACCGAGACACTGCCCACCAGAGAGAACACAGTCCACACTTGTTTCGATGGGAAGAAATGCGATGGAAAAGAAAACGAAGATCATCACCCGCCCCTGTTCCTGCCGCTGCTGTATGCTGGTCATCGAGAAGACCATGTGGGAGGACGGCGACGTGGATTACGACATCAGTTTGCAGGATTCCCACTTTGACCACAACTACCACACCCTCTGGGGTCGTCTGAAGCGGGCGGCCAAGGTGCTCTTTGGCAAGCCGAACCTGTACAGCGACGTCTACCTGTGGAAGGAATCGGAGTTCCGCCAGCTGGTGGACGAGATGGACGCCATGGCGCGGGAACGCTTTGACGAGGAAAAATCAGCATAACCCATCACGTGACAACGGGAAACCTTTACAAGGTTTCCCGCTTCTTTTGGTGCAGGTTCCACAATTGACAACCCACCCGTCCCATGCTAAGATAGTCCAGCATTAAGACTATTTCAAACATAGACGAAAGGAGCCACCACCATGGAACCCAACATCCAAGCCCAGATCAAACAGTACGATTCCTACCTCCAGCAGTGGTGCGCCGGCTATGAGGACTACGCCAAGTCGGTGGGGCTGTCCTACACCAGTTTATCTGTCCTGGAGGCCATCCACGCCCTGCCGGACTGCACCCAGAAGCAACTCTGCCAGCTCTGTTTCCTGCCCAAGCAGACGGTGAACGCGGTGGTGACCTCCTTTTATAAGAAAGGCTGGGTGCGTCTGGAAGAGGTGCCGACGGATCGCCGGAACAAGACCATCCACTTCACCGAACAGGGGCTCGCAGAAGCCCAGCGCATTTTGGCCCGTGTCCAGGAGAGCGGGCGAGTGGCTATGGCGGCGCTGTCCGAGGAGGAGCGCCGGATGCTGCTGTCCGCTACGGAGCGCTACGTCGCCTGCTGCAACCAGGTGTTGAAAGGAGCAGCCAAATGAACCAAGCACTGAAACTAGAACACCCTGTCACCTTCCGTTGGCTGCTCCGCTTCGCCCTGCCCACCATCGTCTCCAGCATCGTCATGAACATCTACTCCACCGTGGACGGCATCTTTGTGGCACGGTGGGTGAACACCGACGGCCTGTCCGCCATCAATATCACCCTGCCCATGCTCTTCCTCACCTCCGCCCTGGGCGTGATGTTCGGCAGCGGCGGCAACGCCCTGGTGGCTAAGAAGATCGGCGAGGGGAAGCACCGGGAGGCCAAGGAGGATTTCAGCCTGCTCGTGGTGGTGACCTTTGTCTTCAGCATCGTGATGGCGGTGCTCTGCTTCCTCTTCCTGGACCCGCTGTGTCGCTTCCTGGGCTCCGATGACGCCCTGCTGCCCCTCTGCCGGGCGTACATGATCCCTGTCCTGATCACCATCCCTTTCGCCATCTTCGGCGTCGTCTTCCAGATGAGCTACATCACCGTGGGCAAGGCCAACCTGGGCCTCATCTTCTCCCTCCTGGGCGGCGTCCTCAATGTGGTGCTGGATTGGCTCTTCATCGCCATCTTCCACTGGGGCATCGCCGGCGCCGCCATCGCCACCAGCATCGGTTACGCAGTGCCCTCCCTCATCGGCGTGGTCTGGTTCTGTGTCAAGCGGGAGCAGGTGCTGTGCGTCGTCCGACCCAAGTGGCGCCTGCACACCCTCCTGCAGAGCTGCTCCAACGGCGCGTCGGAAATGGTCAGCGGCCTGGCCTTCTCCGTCATCGCCATCCTCTTCAACAACATCCTCATGGATCTGTCCGGCTCCGACGGCGTGGCCTCCCTGACCATCATCTGGTACGCCCAAGAGCTGTTCAGCGGCATGTTCCGGGGCTACATCACCGGCATCTCCTCCGTCGTCAGCTACAACCTGGGCAAGGGGGACAAGGAACGCCTCTCCCGGGCCTTCCGCATCAGCATCCAGACCATCGCCGTGGCCGGTGTGGCCGTGGTGGCGGTGAGCTACCTGGCTGGCGGCGCCGTCATCGGCTTCTTCGCCAAGGGCAACCAGCACGTGTACGACGTGGCGTTGCACGGCTTCCGCATCGTGGCGGTGAGCTTCCTCCTCATGGCCTATAACGTCTTCTCCTCCGGCTGGTTCACCGCCCTCAACGACGGCAGGACCTCCGCCATCCTCTCCTTCTGCCGCACCATCCTCTTCATGGTGGTGCCCGTCCTGGTGCTGCCCCAGCTCTTCGGCGTGGACGGCGTGTGGCTGTCCCTGAGCGTGGGGGAGGGGCTGAGCCTGCTGATGACCATCTACTACTTCGTGAAATATCGCAAGGTCTGGACGCCCGAGCACGGGACGGTCGGACAGACGGAGCTGCAATAAGGGAAAAAGGTACGGTATTTGCCGTACCTTTTTTGTGTTTATGATTGAATTTCGGGCGCAGTGTTGTTATAATAAAATGTCATGATATAGCAATTTCTCATTTTATATGACTCGTATGACAGAATCAGAGGTGCCTCTTGTATTTCAAAGCCCTAGAGCTGCAAGGCTTCAAGTCCTTCCCACACAAGACCCGTCTCACCTTCGACCAGGCCATCACCGCCGTCGTCGGCCCCAACGGGAGCGGAAAATCGAATATCGCCGACGCCATCCGCTGGGTCATGGGGGAGCAGTCCACCAAGACTCTGCGGGGCGGCAAGATGGAGGACGTGATCTTCGCCGGCACCCAGAAGCGCAAGCCCATGGGCTACGCCGAGGTGTCCTTGGTGCTGGACAACGCTCAGCATCGCTTCCCGTTGGAGGAGCAGGAGATCATGGTCACCCGCCGGTTCTACCGCAGTGGGGACAGCGAGTATTATATCAACCGCCGTTCCTGCCGCCTCCGGGACATCCACGAGCTGTTCATGGACACCGGCCTGGGGCGGGAGGGCTACTCCATCATCGGCCAGGGCAAGATTGATGAAATTTTGTCCACCAAGAGCGCCGAGCGGCGGGGCGTCTTTGAGGAAGCGGCGGGCATCTCCCGCTACCGTCACCGGAAGGAGGAGGCGGAGCGGAAGCTGGCGCGGACGGAGGAAAATCTCCTGCGCATCGGCGACAAGATCGACGAATTGGAACTGCAAGTGGAACCCCTCCGCGCCCAGGCGGAGACCGCCCAGACCTACCTGCGCTGCCGGGACGAGCTGCGGATTTTGGAGCTGTCCCTGTGGCTGGAGCAGCTGGAAGGGCTGCGGAGCACGAAGCGAAAACTTTTATCCGACACCGAGCACGCCGCCCAGCAGCGTGGGTCAGCGGCGGAGGCACAGGAGCAGCTCTACGCCCAGGCGGAGGCGTTGGGGGAGCAGATGCGGCAGCGGGAGCTGGCCTTGGACACCCTGCGGCAAGAGGCGGCGGCGCTGACCGGCGACCTTCAAGCCCAAGAGTCCCACCTGGCCGTCCTGACCACCCAGCTCCAGAGCAGCACCCAGCAGGCGGAGCAGCTGGAACAAGAGCTCGCCCAGCAGCAGGAGCGAGCGGATTCGGTGGCCGCACAGGTCACCCAGCACCAGCAGCGCCTGACCCAGCTGGACGCCCAGCGGAACGCCCTGGCGGAACAAAAAGCCGCCCAGGAAGCCCAGTCCGCCCAACTGGAACAGCAGCTGACCTGCCAACAGGACACCCTGACCGCCACCCAGACCCAAGCCCAGCAATGCGCCGCCCAGACCGCCCAGGCCAAGGAGACCCTCAGCGCCCTCACCGCAGCGGCACAGGGACTGCTCGACCAGGACACCGCCCTAAAAAGCCAGCTCCTGGCGGCGGAAGAGCGCATCCAGACTGCCCAGACCACCCTGGACGAATATCAGACCCAGTGGCAGACGGCACAGGAACAGCTCCGCGACCTGGACAACGCCGTGGCAGGTTACCGGTTGCGCCTGGAGCAGCGCGTGGCCAAGGAACAGCAAGCCAACCAACGGGTGCAGCAGCTCACCGTGGAGGCACGGGGGCTGGACAGCCGCATTTCCATGTTGGAGGAGATGGAGCGCGCCTATGAGGGCTACTCCAAAGCGGTGAAGACGGTCATGCGGGCGTCAGGGAAGACCCTGCAGGGCATCCACGGCCCCGTGGCCGGTCTGCTCCGGGTGCCGGACGAGTACGCCGTGGCAATCGAAATTGCTTTGGGCGGCACGAAGCAGTATATCGTGGTGGAAAACGAGACCGACGGCAAACGTGCCATACAATATCTAAAACAGCGGGACGGCGGCCGCGCCACCTTCCTGCCCCTGACCACCATCCAGCCCAACCGTCTGCGGGAGCGGGACATCGACCGGTGCCCCGGCTTCGTGGGGGTGGCCAGCGACCTGGTGGAGTACGACCAGCGCTATGCCAATATCGTTGCCCGCCTGTTGGGCACCGTGGTCATCGCCGAGGATTTCGACCGGGCGTTGGCCATGGCGAAGCGATACCATTACAAATTAAAGATCGTCACCCTGGACGGCCAAGTCCTCAACCCCGGCGGCAGCATGACCGGCGGCAGCCACAGCCGCGCGGCGGGCATCCTGTCCCGTGCGGGCGAGCTGGAGCGGCTCCACCAGCAGCGCAAAAAGCTGGCTGACCGGCAGAAGGACGCACAGACCCAGCTAGAGACTGCCGCCCGTGCCCGACGCCAGGGGGAGACTGAGTTAGAGGACGCCCAGGAAAACCGACGTGCCATGGAGGCGGAGGTGTTCCAGCACAAGAGTGCCTGGGAACGCCAGCAGGCTGTCTTGGATGGTCTGAAAGAGCAGCAGACCACCGCCCAGGCGCAGCTCACCCAGCTCACCCAGCGCAGCGACCAGTTGGACGAGCAGTTGGAGGCGCTGCAAGTCACCATCGCCCAGCTCCAAACCCAGTCTGAGACCTTGGCTGCCCAGCAGGCCACCCAGACCGACGCCCTGACCCAGCTGCAAACCCAGCGGGAGACCCTGCGCCAGACCCTGGCAGAGCTGACCACCCAGGACGCCGCCCTGACCGCCGAGCAGGAGACCACCCGTCGGGCGCTGACCCAGCTCCAGGACATGGAACGATTGCTCTCCGGTGACCGAGCCAGCTGGCAGAGCCGGCAGGCACAGTGCCACGCCCAGGCTCAGCAGGTGACTGCGCAGATGGCGGACACCCGCACCCAGCTGACCCACCTGCGTACCGTTCAGGCGCAGCAGGCGGAGCAGATGCAGACCCTGACGGCGGAGCGGCTGGCGTTGGAAGGCCAGCGCAGCCAGGCCGACCGGGCGGCGCGGGAGAAGAACCAGGAGCTGCTGCATTTGGAGCGTGCCTGTTCCGCCCTGGAGCAGAAGAACGCGGCGGCGGCCATGGAGGAGAAGCAGATCTTGGACAAGCTGTGGGACAGCTACGCCCTCACCGTGGACAGCGCCCAGCCCCTGCGCCAGGAGCTGGAATCCCACGCCAAAGCCACCCGCCGCATCGCCCAGCTGAAACGGGAGATGCGGGATCTGGGCAACGTGAACTTAGGCGCCATCGCCGAGTTCCAGCGGGTCAGTGAGCGGTACGACTACCTGACCGGCCAGCGCGCGGATGTGCTCTCCGCCAAGGAAGATTTAAGCGGCATCATCGACGGCATCACGGCGGAGATGGAGACCATTTTCGGCCAGCAGTTCGCCCGCATCAACACCGCCTTTTCCGAGACCTTCGTGGAGCTCTTCGGCGGCGGCAAGGCGGCGTTGGAGCTGGAGGACGAGGGCGATATTTTGAACTGCGGCATCGAAATCCGCGTCCAGCCGCCGGGGAAGACGCTCAAGGTGCTCTCCCTGCTCTCCGGCGGGGAAAAGGCCTTCGTGGCCATCGCCCTGTACTTCGCCCTCTTGAAGGTCCGTCCCACCCCCTTCGTGGTCATGGACGAGATCGAGGCGGCGCTGGATGAGAACAACGTGGCACGGTTCGCCCGCTACCTGCGGAATATCAGCGACCAGACCCAGTTCATCGTCATCACCCACCGGCGGGGCACCATGGAGGAAGCAGACGTCCTCTACGGCGTGACCATGCAGGAGCGGGGGGTGTCCCAGGTGCTGGCGGTGGATTTGAACGCAGTGGAAACGGAATTGCACCTGAACGCAACTTGAGTGGAGCGTCAGGTTGAGATAGAAGGAGTGTGACCCAATGGGACTGTTTGATAAGATTAAAAAAATTGGCATTTTTAAGGGCTTTTCCAAGCTGGACGATGAATTTTATGACAATCTGGAGGAATCCATGATCCTGGCTGACATGGGGGTAGAGACCACCCTCAAGGCGGTCGATCAGCTCCGTGCCCGCACCAAAGCGGAAAAAATCAAGGACGTAGAAGGCGCCCGGGAGTGCATGAAGGAGATCCTGGCGGACATGATGCGGGTGGGCGATCCGGCGCTGAACCTGAGCGGCAAGCCTGCCGTCGTCCTCTTCATCGGCGTCAACGGCGTGGGCAAGACCACCACCATCGGCAAAATTGGCTCCAAGCTGAAAGGGGAGGGCAAGAAGGTGCTCTTCTCCGCCGCCGACACCTTCCGTGCTGCGGCCGCTGAACAGCTGGTCATCTGGTCGGAGCGCGCTGGGGTGGACATCGTCCGCCAGAAGGAGGGCGCTGACCCGGCCGCCGTGGTGTTCGACTCCCTGTCCGCCGCCAAAGCCCGGGGGACGGACGTGGTGCTGGTGGACACCGCCGGACGGCTCCACAACAAGGCCAACCTGATGAACGAGCTGAACAAGATCAGCCGGGTCATCGACCGGGAGTGCCCGGACAGCTCCCGAGAGACCCTGTTGGTGCTGGACGCCACCACCGGCCAGAACGGCCTGGTCCAGGCCAAGCAGTTCCGGGACACCTGCGGCATCACCGGCATCGTCCTGACCAAGCTGGACGGCACCGCCAAGGGTGGCATCGCCGTGGCCATCGCCCAGGAGCTGCAAGTACCCGTCAAATACGCCGGCGTGGGCGAAGGGGTGGATGACTTGAAGCCCTTTGACCCCATGGCCTTTGCAGAAGCATTGATCTAAACAGGAGGGAATGTGTTATGGCAAGAACCGAACGAAAAGCAGACCAGATACGGGACGTAGAGATCTTCCCGCTGTGTAACCCCTACGCCGAAGGCAGCTGCACCATCCGGGTGGGCAACACCTACCTGTATATCACCGCCACCGTGGAAGAGAAGGTGCCGCCCCACGTGCCCGAGGGAGAGGGCTGGGTGACGGCGGAATACGCCATGCTGCCCCGGGCCACTCAGGAGCGCAACAAGCGCGAGGTCTCCAAGCTGAAGAAGGACGGCCGCAGCGCCGAGATCCAGCGCCTCATCGGCCGCAGCCTCCGTGCCGCCATCGACCTGAAAAAGCTTGGCCCCCGGCAGATCATCGTGGACTGTGACGTGCTGGTGGCCGACGGCGGCACTCGCACCGCAGCCATCACCGGCGGCTTTGTGGCCATGGCGCTGGCCTGTTATCGCTTGGTGGTGGAGGAAAAGATTCCCGAAATGCCCATTTCCACCTATGTGGCCGCCATTTCCGCCGGTCTGGTGGACGGGGAAGCCCTGCTGGATTTGGAATACAGCGAGGACTCCCACGCGGACGTGGACATGAACTGCGTCATGGACGAGGACGGCAACCTCATCGAGGTACAGGCCACCGCCGAAGGCCACACCTACACCATGGAACAGCAGCAGGAGCTGCTGGAGCTGTGCAAGAAGGGCGTGGAGCGGATGACCCAGATGCAGAGACGGATTTTGTGGAGAATGCTATGAGATTTGTATTGGCCAGTCATAATAAAGGAAAGCTCGCCGAGCTGCAAGAGATTTTGGGCGAGCTGGGCGTAGAAGTGGTGTTGCAGTCCGACGTGGGGCTGGACTTGGAGCCGGAGGAGACCGGCACCACCTTCGCCGAGAACGCGAAAATCAAAGCCCAGGCGGTCATGGAGGCCAGCGGCCTGCCCGCCATCGCGGACGACTCCGGCCTCTGCGTGGACGCCCTCCAGGGCGGCCCTGGGGTGTACAGCGCCCGCTACGGTGAGCCGGGCATGACCCATCCGGAGAAGAACCAGCTGCTCCTGCGCACCATGCAGGGGCAGTTCCCCCGCACCTGCCATTTCACCTGCCACATCACCTGCTGCTTCCCCAACGGGGATCAGCTGGACGCCGAGGGCACCTGCAACGGCACCATCGCCTTTGCGTCCATGGGGGACGGGGGCTTCGGCTTCGACCCCATCTTCTTCGTGCCCAAGCTGAAGAAGACCTTCGCCCAGCTGACGGCGGAGGAGAAGAACGCCATCTCCCACCGGGGCAACGCCCTGCGGGATTTTGCCGGGCAGCTGAAGGCGTATCTGGAACAGAAAACCGACCAAACACAGGAGTAAAAGAGAACCTATGGAGTTGACAAGCAAACAGCGCGCCCAGCTGCGCGCCATGGCAAACGGTCTGGACGTCATCCTGACCGTGGGGAAGGACGGCATCGGCGACAACCTGGTCAAGCAGGCGGACGACGCCCTGGAAGCAAGAGAGCTCATCAAGGGCAAGGTGCTGGAGAACAGCCTGCTGTCCGCACGGGAGGCTTGCGACGAGCTGTCCAAGCGCACCCGCAGCGAGCAGGTGCAGGTCATCGGCAGCAAGTTCGTCCTCTATCGCCAGAGCCACAAGAAGGGCAAGACGGACAAGATCGTCCTGGTCCAGCCCAAGCAGAAAAAGAGATGAAGATCGGCATCTTCGGCGGCACCTACAACCCGCCCCACCTAGGGCACATGGCCGCGGCCAAAGCCGCCATCGAGACCCTGCACCTGGACAAGCTCCTCCTCATCCCCGACCGCATCCCACCCCACAAGGAGCTGCCGGAAAACCCGGTCTCCAACGAGGACAGGCTGGCCATGACCCGCATCATGGGCGACCGGCTGGACTGTCCGGACGTGGTGGAGGTGTCCGACCTGGAAATGCACCGGACGGGGAAGAGCTATACCGCGGACACCCTGCGGCAGCTGCGCCAGGTTTACCCCACGGACGAGCTGTGGCTCATGATGGGGACGGATATGTTCCTGACCCTCCACAGCTGGTACCAGCCGGAGGAGATTTTGAAGCGCTCCGGCATCCTCACCTTCGGACGCAACCGGGCTGACACCATCGACCTGTTCGACCGGCAGACCGCCCACCTGGAAGCCGCCTACGGCACCGGCGTGCGCGTGCAGGTCATCGACCTGCCCGGTCTGGTGGAGGTGTCCTCCACACAGCTGCGCCAGGCGCTGGCCAACGGGGGCGGACAGGACTACCTGGACCCGTCCATCTACGGCTACATCCTGCGCAAGGGGCTGTACGGCACCCACGCCGACCTGAAAGTGCTGTCCCTGCCCGACCTGCGGGCCGTGTCCTATTCCATGATCTATTCCAAGCGGGTCCCCCACGTCCAGGGGACGGAGTGGGAGGCGGCGGAGCTGGCCAAGCGCTGGGGCGCGGACGAGACCGACGCCCGGAAGGCGGCCATCCTCCACGACTGCACAAAATATTGGTCTCTGGCAAAACAGTTGTCAAAATGTGCGGAATATGGTATCCTATTAGACCGGGTAGAACAGAAAACCCTCCCCTTGCTCCACTCCAAGACCGCAGCCGCGGTGGCAGAGCGGATGTTCGGGATGCCCCAGGACATCTGCCAGGCTATTTGCTGGCACACCACCGGCAAGGCGGACATGACGTTATTGGAGAAGATCATCTACATCGCCGACTACGCCGAACCCCACCGGAGCTGGTCGGAGGAAGCCCATGGACTGGCGATGAAAGATCTGGACGCCGGGGTGCTGCTGGGACTGGAGAACACCATCCGATTCACCCAGCGCCAGGGCAGAGAAGTCCACTACCGCACGATAGAAGCACGGGATTGGCTCCGCAGCCAGGGCGTGAAGCTGCCGGGCGAACCGTAACAGATAAGGAGTATCAAAAACTATGGCAGAAGCGTTAGAACTCACCGCGGCCATCGTCAAAGCCTTGGACGCCAAGCGTGCCATGCGCATTGAAGTGCTGCACACCACCGACGTGACCACCCTGGCGGACTACTTCATCATGTGCTCCGCTGCATCCACCACCCAGCTGCGCACCCTGTCCGACGCCTGCGAGGAAGCGGCAGAGAAGCTGGGGGAAGTGCCCCACCACATCGAGGGCGAACGCACCAGCGGCTGGGTACTGCTGGACTACAGCTCGGTCATCATCCACCTGTTCCTGCCGGAGCAGCGGGAATTTTATGACCTGGAACGGATGTGGCTGGATGCCGACCAGGTGGACATCACCCCCTTCCTGGAAGAAGCGAAAAACGAACAAGCGTAATCAAATTTGAATCTATATACAATAATATAAAGGCGGGATTTTAAGTGAAGTATGATTTCAGCGCCATTGAGAAGAAATGGCAAGAGAAGTGGCAGAAAGAAAAGACCTATCAGACCAAGAACTTCGTCAAGGGCAAGCCCAAGTTCTACGGCCTGGTGGAGTTCCCCTATCCCTCCGGTGCGGGTCTCCACGTGGGTCACCCTCGTCCCTACAC
>CAKTHW010000032.1 GCA_934565425.1 uncultured Oscillospiraceae bacterium | reverse complement strand
CCGGTCTGGATGGCCTGTGCGCCAGCCTCCAGCTTTGCTGCGCCTTTCACCAGACTCTCAGAGCCGTCGGCGATCTTACCGGCGTAGGTGTCGATAAGGGCTGCGCCCCCCTTGATGCTGGTGATACCAGACTGTAAGGTGCTGGTGAGTGCCTGCTTCACGCCCTGCTGGTATGTGATGCTGCCCTGAATCTCCTTGATAAGCGCGCCATAGGTTTGCAGCGTCGTGGTGTCTTCCGTAGCCTTCTGCAAATCTTCCAGCTGACCCACTGCGGCGTTCAGCAGCTTGATGGATTCATCCAAGTTAGCTGCTGCGGTGTTCAAGCCGCCAGACAGCTGGTCAGCACCACCGGTGACCTTTGCGGCACCTTCCTGGATGCCGGCTGCGGCTTCGTAGATGCTCTTGCCGTTGGTGTTCTTCAGGTTGTCAGCCATCTGCTGTGCGCCGTCCTCGATGGCGGCTGCGCCGGTGTAGATGGTCTGGGTCTCGCTGTCAGCGTTGCCCAGGGCGGACTTGATGCTCTTGGCGCCGTCCAGCAGCTGCTGAGCAGAGCTGGGCAGATCCTTGACCTGGGAGGCCAGCTCGTTGGTGCCGTCGTCCAAGTCCTTTGCGCCCTGGTTCAGATCCTTCGCGCCGTCGTTCAGGTCTTTCGCGCCCTGATTCACTTTGTCCACGCCGTCGGCCAGGTCGCCGCTCTTGTCGTTCAGCTCGCCTACGCCGTCTTCCAGCTTCTTGCTGCCGTCCACCAGCTCTTTGGAGCTGTCGCCCAGTTTTTTCAGGGAGTCCTTCAGGTCGTCAACGGAGTCCACGTCGTCCAGGTTCAGCTCTTCCAGTGCGCTGTTCTCCGCCAGGGTGACGGTGGTGAGCAGGGAGAAGTCGGAGACGTCGGCTTTGATGGTGACCTTCTGGGGCACGTCGATGTCGATCTTCTTGCCGTCGCTGTCGGTCAGGTCAGCCAGACCCAAGCTCTCTTCCAGGCCGGGCAGAGCCATGCCCACAACGACCGTCTTGTCGCCGCTGTTGATGACCTTGCCGTTGGTGACCTCCACGTTGGACATCTTGTCGTTGTCCACCATGAGGCCGGAGACCATCAGGAAGGGCTGGTAGATGGTCACGTTCTTGCCGTTGACCTTCTGGGTCTTGCCGGTGTTGTTCTTGTAGGTGAATTCGATGGTCAGCTTGCCGGAAGCGCCGTCCAGCTCCTTGGCGGAGACGGTCTTGCCGTTGAGCTTATAGGTGATGGTCACATCTACGGGCAGCTGCTTGTCGCTGGTGCCCTGATAGTAGATGTCGCTGCCCTTGGCGTTCCAAGTCAGCTCGTCGCCGCTGCCCTTGGTGAAGTCCTGGTCACCCTTGACGTTCTTGACGTCCTTCAGGTTGGACTTATCTTTCAAGGTATCGGAACCCTTCTGGTTCTTCAGCCATTCGCTGACGATGACCTTGTTGGCCTTGCCGTTGGCATCTGCGATGACGTAGACGGTCTCTTCCTTGCCAGCGGTGTCGCTGTGCTTCAACAACTGCTCTGCCGCAGTGGTCACCGGGTCGGCGCTGGCGGCAGTGCTGTCTGCGCTGCTCTCACTGGAAGCGCTAGTGCTGCTGCCGCAGCCGGTCAGGGTGGCCAGGGTCATACCCACTGCCAGAGCCAGAGATAACATTCTTTTTTTCATCTCAAAGTCCCTCCTTAGACATCCACCGTATTGCGTAAGCCGAGGGTGGTTTTACAGATGAGTTTATCAAGCAGCATATACATGCTGGGCATGATAAAGATGACAACAAACATACTGATGATGGCGCCGCGTGCCATGAGCAGGCACAGGGAACCGATCAAGTCCACGTCGGAGTAGAGGCCCACGCCGATGGTGGCGGCGAAGAAGCCCAGGGCGCTGGACATGATGGAGTGGATGGAGGTGGACAAGGCGATCTTGACCGATTCCTCCTTGGAGCAGCCAGCCATACGCTCTTTCTTGTACCGGGTGGTCATCAGGATGGCGTAGTCCACGGTAGCGCCCAGCTGGATGGTGCCGATACAGATGGAGGCGATGAAGGGCAGCGTGGTGCCGGTGAAGTAGGCCAGAGCCATGTTGATGTAGATGGCCAGCTCGATGACGGCCACCAGGATGACCGGCAGGGAGATGGATTTCAGCACCAAGAGGATGATGACGAAGATGGCCAGGATGGAGACGGCGCTGACCACCATGAAGTCGTGGTCGGTGATCTTGATCAGGTCACGGGTACAGGGGGCTTCGCCGATGAGCATCCCCTTTTCGTCGTACTTCTTCAGGATCTGCTCCACTTCATTGCACTGGGCGTTGACCTCGTCGGTGGCAACTTCATATTTGGAACTGAGCATCAGCAGCTGATAGCCGCCGCTCTCCAGCTTCTCCCGTGCGGACTGAGGGATCAATTCGTCAGGCACCAGGTCGCCGGTGATGGAGTCCAGACCCAAGGCGAAGTTGATGCCGTCCACGTTCTGAATCTCTTTCAGCATGGCCTTGACCTCCTTCTGGGACAGGTCATCCCGACAGAGGATCATTTCCACGGAGTTCATATCGAACTTTTTGTTCAGCTCCTGGTTGGCCTGCACGGAGGGCAGGTAATCGGGCAAGCTGTTGTCCAGCTTGTAGTAGACGTTGTAGTTGGCGTTGCCGTACAGAGCCGGAATCCACAGGACGACCATGATGATGGCGAACAGCTTGTAGTGCTTCATGACGAACTCGCTCAAGCCGTCGGTGGGCAGATGCACGGTCTTGTGTGCGGTCTTCCAGATGGCCTTGTCAAAGACCAGGATGAGGGACGGCAGCACGGTGACGCAGCAGATGACGCCCAGCAGGACGCCCTTGGCCATAACCACGCCCATATCCAGTCCCAAGGTGAAGCTCATGAAGCACAGGGCGATGAAGCCGGCGATGGTGGTCAGAGAGGAGCCGGTGACCGAGGTGATGGTGGCAGCGATGGCGTGAGCCATGGCCTCATTCTTATCCGCTATGGTCTCCCGCTGCTCCTTGTAGCTGCCCCATAGGAAGATGGAGTAGTCCATGGTCACGCCCAACTGGAGGACAGCCACCAGAGACATGGTGATGAAGGAGATCTCCCCTTTGAACACGTTGGTGCCCAGGTTGTAGATGATAGCCATGCCAATGCTCAGCATGAACAGCACTGGGATAACAAAGGAGTCCATGGTCACCGCCAGGACGATGCAGCAGAGCACCACGGCGATGACAACGTAGGGAACCAATTCCTGGTTGACCAGGTTCTTGGTATCCGTGACGATAGCGGACATACTGGACAGGAAGCACTGCTTCCCGGAGATACTCCGAATCTCCTCAATGGCGTCCATGGTTTCGTCCGCCGAAGTGGTGGTATCGAAGAAGATGGCCATCAAGGTGGCGTCCCCGTCCTTGGAATTGAACACATCCTTGATCTTATCCGGCAGCACATCCACCGGAACGGACAGGTCGGCAACAGAGTCATACCAGATGACCTGTGCCACATGGTCTACGTTTTCAATGTCGGTTTTGAGGTTGGCGACGTCCTTGTACTCCATGCCCTCACAGACAAACAGCGCATAGGCGCCTTTCCCAAATTCATCCATCAAGACGTCCTGCCCCTGCATGGTGTCGATGTCCTTAGGCAGGTAGTACAGGATGTCGTAGTTGATACGGGTGTTGAAGTATCCGATGGCTGCGGGAATGAGCAGCAGGATACTGACGATGAGAATGGGTATGCGCAGTTTGACGATCTTTTCGCCGAATTTCAGCACCGTGATCCCTTCCTTCCATTTTGACCAACGGTCATTTTTCATTGCGTACACAGTTTACTATAGGGCGGGTCAGATTGCAACCGAAAAAATGACCAAAAGTCAGAACGGTTTTCTGTGCCAACTTCACAAAATGACCGAAAGTCATTCTTTTGCTGATTTTACCGCTTGTCCTCCCCGATTTTCCAGCGTATACTAGGGATACTGAATCGTCAGGAAAAGGAGCATGATCCGAGATGGAGAATGTATTAGAACAGAAAAAGGCCGCCAAGCGCAAGCGCCTGCTGGACGCTGCCTATACCCTCTTCCAGGAAAAAGGAGCCGCCAACACCACCATCAACGACATCGTCAAGGAGGCGAAGGTGGCCAAGGGGACGTTTTACCTCTACTTCCGGGACAAGACCGAGATCCTGGACGCCCTGGTCATGCAGATCTGCCACAAGGTCTTCCGCAACGCCTGCGTCCACCTGGCTCAGGAGGACTCCGCCTGCCTGGCCGACCGGGTGGTCAGCCTGGTGGATTACATTTTAGAATACTTCAAGCAAGACCCCCTCACCCTCTCCGTCCTCCGCCGGAATTTCACCTGGCGTCCCGTCCTGGACGCCGAGCTGCACACCAGCGACCCGGTCCTGGAGCAGCTCCGGGACACCATCCGCAACAGTCCCGCCATGCAGGATCGCACCGAGGCGGAGATCATCAACCTGGTGTACGTGCTCATGGAGATGGTGGGGTCGGTGGCTTACTCTGCTATCATCGAGCACACGCCGGACGACATTGACAATATGAAGCCAGTTCTCTATGACATTATCAGGAAAGCAGTCTCGTAAAACACGTACGCATAAAAACACCCAGAATCCTAGGATTCTGGGTGTTTTTCGTCTTTATTTGACCCGTTTCGCCACGACCACGAACCGCCCCTCTTCGGTGTGGTAAGCGCAGGTGGACAGGGTGAGCAGCTCGTCCCCGTACTCGGCGGTCACGCCGGTGACGTACTGGGAGCGCTGGGTGACCTCCTTGACGTAGGTGTCAAAGTCGGCCTTGTCCTTGGCCTGGGTGAAGTCGTAGTAGTGGAAGTGCTCTGTGTCGTCTTCCGGGTAAGCTTCCGAGCGGAAGACGGACAGCACCTGGTATTCCCGGTGCTCGTGGATGGTGTCAAAGGTGAAGAACCGGTGCTTGCGGTAGAACTCGTGATCCTCGTAGTCCACCAGGTGGCCGAACATATCGCCGTTCTTCATGTGGTGCCCGTAAATGATGAGGTTGGTGGAGGGCTTGTCTGCATCGCAGTGCTCCTCCAAGAACAGACAGCCGGCGGAGGCGTCCTTCTCGTAGAAGTCCCGGTGCAGGTAGTATTCCCCGTCCCCTTTCCGCTGCATGACCGGGTAGTCGATGGGGGTGTCCTTGACGCTGAGCCAGCCGATCATGTCCGGGTTCTCGGCGTACAGCTTTTCATAGCGTTTCAGGATGCCATCGGCGTTCAGCTCATAAGAGTCGTCCTCCTCCACCAGCTGGTCCCGCAGGCCGCTGACGGTCTGTTCCTGCTGGTGGGCGGCCAGGTAGTAGGTGGCCAGGTTCCAGCCGCTGTAGATAAAAACGCCGATGAAGATCACCAGCAGGATGATGCGCAGGGCTTTTTTCATGTGGCTCCCTCCTTCTCTCCGTCATGCTGGGCGAAAAAGTGTTCCAGCCGCTGCTGGTACTCCGCCGTGGCCAGCAGGTAGCTCTGCATATGCCGGGCGCCTTCCACCAAAAACAGCTCCTTCTCCGCCCGGCAGGCGTTGTAGTTCTTCAGCGTCCCCTCCGTGGGCACGAAGCGGTCTTCCATGCCGTGGATGAACAGGATGGGCTTGGTGTTGGTCTCCATGGCTTTGAGCGTGGAGTACTCCCAGAAGGAGAACCCAGCCTTCCGGCGGGCGATGCGGTCAGAAATAAACAAAAAGGGCTGCCGGGGCAGGTGCCACCAGGCTTTCAGAGTCTGCCCGATCTGCTCCTCCGGCGACACGAAGCCGCAGTCAGCAATGATGCCATGGACCTGCGCCGGTAAGTCGAACCCGCTGGTCATCAGCACCGTGGCCGCACCCAGGGAACCACCCATCAGGTAGATGGGCAGGTGGGATGGGGTGTGCTCCTGCATCCACCGCACCCAACCCAGGCAGTCGTGTCGCTCCAGGACGCCAAAGCCCAGGTACTTTCCTTCGCTCTCCCCGTGGCCGCGCTGTTCCATGAAGAGCAGATTACACTGCTGCGCCTGCAAGAACGGCCCGAAGACCACCATGTTCTCCTGCCAGCTCCCCTTCCAGCCGTGGCAGAGGAGCACCGTCCGCTTGGCGTCCGGGCAGGGCAGCCAGTGGCCGATGAGGGTCAAGCCGTCCCGACTCTGGATGGAGACAGTCTGAAAAGGCTGTTGGGTCATCCAATCCAACCCCTGTGCCTGTAGGGTACGCATGGTCACCACGGCAGGGTTTTCGCTGGGCTTGCCCTTCTTTTTCGGCTCGCCGGCACGGAACTTCACCTCCGCACCGGTGCGGAAGAGCAGCAGGCAGCTGCCGTAGAGCACCACGATCACGGCCAACGCGATGAGCCATCCTTTGCCCATGGGGTCACATCCTTTTCCAATACAAATAGTGGTTTTATTTTACGATATTTCCGCTCTTTTTTCAAGTGGAAGGAGCCAGGCAGGTGCCTGGCTCCTTCGCTGAGTGTGTTGAATGGTATGTGAATGGATGAATGGACTTATTTTTTGATGGTGACCGACTTTGCACTGCTCCAGCCGGAGTAGTAGTTGGTCTTGCTGACCGTCTTGTAGGTGCGGACGCGGACGTAATACTTCTTGTTCTTGGTCAGCTTGGTGATGGTCGTGCTGGTGTTCTTGTAGCCCTTGACGGTGACCGTCTTGGCGCTCTTGAACTTGGAAGAGGTGCTGTACTGAACCTGATAGCCGGTGACCTTGGTGTTCTTCTTCCAGTATGCCTTCAGCTTCTTGCCCTTGTCGTTCTTCACGCTGGTGAGCTTCACCCCTGCCGGGTTGACGGTGACGGTGACCTGCTTGGTGGTAGCCTTGTAGGTCTTGGTGGTGGCAGCGGTGACGGTGATGGTTGCCTTGCCGACGAAGTTCTTGGCGATGGTGACCTTGCCCTTCTTATCTACCTTGACATACTTGCTGTCAGACTTGTAGGTCAGCTTGGCGCTCTCCTTGGCCTTGGCGCCCAGCTTGACGGTCTGGGTCTTGGTGGAGGCGGTCTTGGTGACATTCTTGACGGTGATGGTGTTGGCGGGCTTGGTGATCTCCCAGGTCAGCTTCAGGTCAGCGGTGGTGCCGTCTGCCCAGGTGGTGTTGGTCTTGTCGTTCAGCGTCACCTTGACGGTGTACTTTCCCACCTTAGTGGCAGAGGTGGTGCCGGAGACGGTATAAAAACCGCTGGCGGCCAGAGGAGCGGTCTGCTTTTTGCCGTTGTAGGTTCTGGAACCGCTCAGCTTGGGCTGTGCCACCTGAATGACCCGCTTGGAGACGTCGCTCATGGCGAACAGGCCCGCCTTGCCCGCCTTGGCACGCTGGTAGGCGGCCATGGACATCATGCCCTGGTAAGTGGACATGCCATTGTACTCGCCCTTCAAGTTGAAACCCTTCTCGCCCAGGCAGTTTTTCAGCATCCAGGACACGGTGTCCTCGATCCCGGTCTCACCGGCGGCACACTTAGCGATGACCACATAGGCGTTGGTGCAGCAGGGGTCGTAGCTCTTGCCGCCGTAGTTGCCCTGGTCGTCCCGGTTGGATTCAATGTACTTCCAGCCAGCGTCATACATCTTCTTTGCGGTGGCGTTGCTGTCCTTGTACGGAGCCAACGCGATCATGGCCATGGCGGTCATGTCCACATCGTCTGCGTTCCAGCTGGAGGAGTAGAAGAAGGCACCGGTGTCCTGCTTCTGATACTCGGTCAGATGCTGGATGAGTGCTTCCTTGTAGCCGTCAGCGGCGGTGTACTTGCCGCTGTCCAGAGCGACGAGGCCCCAGATGAGGTCGGAGGATACGTAGTTGTTCCAGTTCTGGTTCTCATACAGCCATGCGGTCAGGTCCTGCCCACAGAAGTTGGTGGCATCCAGTCCCAGGGCGGTCAGAGTCAGGACAACCCGCTCGATGGTGGTGGGGACGGTCTCTTTGCTGAGCTTGCCGCTCTTAATGGCGGTCATCACGCTGGACACGTAGGTCTGGATGTCCGCATCTTTAGTCTTCCAACCCTGTGCGCCGTCCAGGGCACGGATGCGACCCAGCATGACCCATTCCGCGCCAAACTGGCAAGTAACATCCTTCTTCGCCGTCTGGTAACCGTTGACGCAGGTGGCGATGGCGTTGGTGGCCTCTTTGGTCAGGTCGGCGGCGGGGGTCTTCTCTGTTACGGTGACGATGCAGACGGGGGGGACCAGAACATCCTCGTTGCCATAGGCGGAGACCACATAGGTGCCAGCCTGGTCGAAGGAGAAAGTGGCGTTGCCCTTGTCGTCGGTGGTGACGTTCATCTCCTGGAAGGCACCCGTTTTATCAATGGTGCACAGGGCAGCGTTGGCGGGAGTTGCCGCCTCATTGTACCCCTGTTTTTTCAGATTCAGGGTGAGCGTCTCGCCAGTCTTGACAGAAACAGTGCTCTGGTCAAAGAAACTGTATTTATCAGACCAATCAGCAGTATCTGCGTAGGAAAATGCAGTCAGGGCATCCCCATTCTGAATGGTTTCTTTATCTACGGTTGCCGTCATCGTGTTATTGCGATAAAATCCGCCAACACCGTCGGTCTCGCCCCACAACATAGTGGCCCAACCGCCACTGGTAGCAAACCCATCCTCGCCATCTGCACAATAAGCCTTATGGGCAGCCTTCATAGCTTCTTCATAGGTAAACTTACCGTCACCATTCAAGTCGGTGACCGTCACCGGCACCTGTGCCATGAGGGTGTCATTCTTGCCCACGGCGATAGCGCCCTGGTTCGCGATGGTCACGGTGACCTGGATGGAATCAGCCGCCCATGCGCCGGTGGTGGCCAAGGACAGGGCCATGGTCAGCGCCAGCAACAGCGATAACAATCTTTTTTTCATGGTTTTCTTCCTTTCTATTCTTGATCTATGCAGAAAAAGCGCCTGTCCGGAACCGTTTCTCTCCCTGCGACAGGCGCTTCAACTGTTCCGAGTTCCGGTCGAAACAGGATGCCCCCTCCACGTATCTGACTCATCCCGCTCCCATGGCAGGCTTCACAGTGACCGACTCGCCGGGCTTCTCACCCGATTCCGTGTTCCGCTCTCCGGCGGGCGACGGGGCATCTTCTATTCTCTTGTCGCGCTACACGTCCTTGCCCATGCCCGAGCAGGTGTAGCTCCACACGATGTTATCTCCCGCCTGCACCACGCAGCTGCTGCACCCGTAGTTGGGCTGCTTGCCGTTGACGCTGTACACCCAGCCGGACTCCCGGCCGCAGTCGAACTCGTACAAGTGGCCGATGCCCTCCACGTAGTAGCTGCCGTAGCCGCCGGAGTAGGACACCTCCAGCTGGATGCCAGCCTTTTTGCAGGTGCGTTTCAGGATGTCGTAGACCGTCTCGCCCTCGGTGAAGGTCACCTTGATCTTCTTCAAAATCACGCCGCTGGCGGGGACGTACTTCTGTTTGGACTCCTTTACGTTGTCCATATTGTCCAGGAGCGTGTGGCACTCGATGGTCAAGGTACAGCTGCCGGTGCTGGTGGTGTTTTCCTCCTCCTGGCGCTTTTTGTCCTCTTCCTCTTGCTTCTTGCGCTCCTCTTCTTGCTTTTTCTTCTTCTCTTCTTCCGCCTTGCGCTTGGCCTCCTGGGCTTTCTTTTCCTCAGCAGCCTTTTGCTGGGCCTCTTGCTCCTTCTTGGCCTGTTCCGCAGCCTCTGCGTCCGCCTTGGCTTGGGCTTCCGCCTCCTGCTTCTCGGTCTCTTTTCGGAGCTGTTCTTCCAGCTTTTTCTGGGCTTCCGCCTCGCGACGGGCGATCTCGCCGGTCAGCTGTTCTGGGGGGAAGCACAGGCCCTGGGTGGTCTTGGCCTGCTCCAGGGTGAAGTCGCTGAGCTGCTTCAGGGTCAGCTTTTTCTGCTCCGGCGCGCCCCAGCGCCCTTCCGTCTCTTTCACTGTCAGCCGCTGCCGGGCAGAGACAGGCAAGACGTTCTCATCGCCGCCCAAAAAGCTGGTCGAGCCGGACAGCTGGTCCAGCACAAAGGTCTTTTTGCCCACCGACAGGCTCACGGCCCCATCGGTGACCTGGGCGGACTGGTTGCCAACCACGAAGTAGGCCGTGCCCTGGGTCTGGGCGTACAGGTCACCCTGGTTCAGGGTGACCTGGGGTTCTCCGCCGTCCTTTTGTCCCACCAGGAAGGAGGCTTTGTCCCCAAACGTGAGGTTTAATGTCTCATTGGAGACAGTCAGCGTCCCCTTCCCCTGCAAGGTCACTGCGTCCTCTGCCCGGAGGGTCTCCCCCTCTTCCAGCGCGAAGGACAGCCCGCCCCGCTCTACCAGCGCTTTGCCCGTGATGCGCTTGGCGGTCAGGGACAGGGGTGGGATCTGGACGGTCTCGCCGGAGGAGGTCTCCACCGTCACCGGCGGCGGCGCGAACCAGCCCCGCAGGCTGCCCACCCAATAGACGCCCACGGCGATGCCTGCCGCCACCAACAGGGCGGTCAGGACGCCCAACAGGCGGCGCAGGTTGGTCTTGTTCTGTTTTTTCATCCCATCCCGCCTTTCTCTCGGTTTCGTCGGTCGCGGCGCTCCCGCAGCCGCGCTTTGACTGCCAATTCCACCGGCAGCAGAGCGAACACCAAATAGGCCGCGTAGAACACCCCGCTCAGGGGCGTCACCCGGTTCACAATCAGCTCCGGGTCATACCACGCCCGGGTCTGGTTCAGCGCCCAGCCGCACAGGAGGAGCACGATGCCCCAGCCCTCCAGCAGGAGCAGTAGCCGGTCGCCGTGCTTGAGCCAGGTGGCTTGATACGTTGTCCGCCGCCGAAGGGAATAGCCCCGGCAGCGCATAGCTTGGACGGTGCGTTGGAGGCTCTCCAGCCCCCAGGTGGCCACCATGCTCTCCCGGCGGGTCTTCTCCCGCCAGGACTCGGCCATGCCGATGCCCGCCCGTGCCGCTTGGATGCCCTGCCGCTGGCGGCGGAGCTGGGGGAGGAAGCGGAGGAGCACGGTGCCGTACAGGGACAGGTGGGGCAGCACCTTGCCCGTCAAGGTCAGCAGCCGTTCCGCTGGCACCAGCCGCAGCAGGCTCTCCCACCACAGCACCACGGCCGTCACCCGCACCCACAGGGTGGCGCTGTACACCAGCCCCTCCAGAGTCAGCGGGTTGCCGAATAAGTTGTCTAATAATATGGTGTCCCCAAACCGGGCGAACACTGCCCACCAGACACCCACGACCACGCCCAACAACAGGCTCCACCCCAGCTGTCGGCCCCACTGGTCGCCCAGGGTGGCTTTGCTGACCACCAGGGCAGCGAACAGGGACAAGGCCAGGAAGACCGGCTGTTGGAACCAGGCGGTGAAGACCAGCATGGCGGCGAAATACAGGGTGATGACCCCAGGATGATACCGTTCCATGCCGTTCACTCCATCAGGCCGTACTTGACCTTCACCCGTTCCAGCTTTTCCAGCACCACAGGGCCAATCAGGAACAGGAAGAAGGCGGTGGCGGCGGCATGGATGACGTTGGCGCTGATGCCGGCCAGGTAGATGGCCAGGGCGGAGTCCACCGTCAGCGGGTCGCTGGTCATGAGGAACAGGCTGCTGGTGTCCAAGATGAGCCCCACCGGCAGCAGGACGCACAGGGCGCCGAACAGGGTCAGGGTCATCCGGGTGCGGGGCAGCCGTCCCGGTCGGAAGCACACCCCGGCCAACAGACCGGCCACGCCGAAGGCCAGCATCTGCCAGGGCGTCCACGCCCCTTGTCCGAAGAAGAAGTTGCTGACCAGCATGGTCACCGCGCCGCACAAGAACCCCGCCTGACTGCCGAAGGCGATGCCGGTGAGGATGACGATGGCGGCCGCCGGTTTGAAGAAGGGTGCGGCGGCCAAGGCCATGCGTCCCACCACGGCCACGGCGCAGAGGACGGCCAGTAGGACCAGCTCCTGAGCGGTGGCTTTTTTGCGCTCATAGGAGAGGAAGAACGCCCCCAGGGACAGGAGGAGGGCTAGGGTGCTGATTAGGTAGTAGTTGACGATGCCGTTGCGCCAGCTGACCCAGACGATGACCAACGCCATTGCCGCCAGGCACAGGCCAGAGAGCACTTTTTTCCCTTTCATACCATCTCGCTGCATCGGACAATGACCTCCTCATTTGTCACCGCGTCGGGGAATACCGTCCGACTCATGCGAGCCGCTGCGGTGGTGTAAAACTGGTTTCCTGCGAAGAACTGTCCCGCTGTCTGCACCGCCGTCACGTCCCCGTCGAAGAACAGGGCGGCGTGGGTGGCGAAGCGGGCGCAGAACTCCACGTCGTGGCTGACCATCAGGATGGTGCCGCCCTCCGACTGGAAGCGCAATAACAACTGCGCCAGCTGTTCCTTATAGAAGGCGTCCAGCCCCTTGGTCGGCTCGTCCAGCAGCAGGATTTTGGGCTGGAGGAGCAGCACCTTGGCCAGTGCCGCCTTTTGCAGCTCGCCGCCGGACAGGTCATAGGGGTGGCGGGAGAGCAGGTCGGTGATGCCCATGTTTTTAGCGATGGCTTGCGCCTGCTCTGGGGTGCCCAGCTCTAACAGGTCCTCCTCCACCGTCTTGCCCACGAACAGCTGCTTGGGGTTCTGGGGCAGCAGCGCCAGCCGCTGTTTAAAAAGCTCGCCCTTGCCGTATTTGCCCAGCTTTTTCCCCTGGACTTTCACCCAACCCCGATAGGGCTTGCACAGGCCGCAGATGCTTTTCAAGAGGGTGGATTTCCCGCTGCCGTTGCCGCCGGTGAGGGCGCAGAAGCTGCCCTGGGTGACGGTGAAGGTGACGCCCCGGAGGACGTCGGGAGCATCTTTGTCGTAGCGATACCAGACATCTTTCAGCTCTAAAACTGGCTCATTGTTTTCACTTTCCGGTGTTTTTCGTTCTTTTGCAGGGGGAATATTGCGTCCCTCCGCCCACTGCTCCAGCCACAGCCGTCCCGCTCGGACGGTCATGGGACACGCTGTCCCGCCGGTGACCGCGCTGCTGATCTGCACCGGCGCAGGCAGCATAGGCAGCAGGTCGGATTGTTCTGCCATCAGCTGCCGCGCCACTTCCTCCGGGGTACCGTTGGCGTGGAGTCTCCCGTCGGACAGCACCACCACTTGGTCTACGGTGGCGTACAGCTGCTCCAACCGGTGCTCGGACAGGATGATCGTCACGCCAAGCTCCTGGTTGATGCGTCGGAGCATCTGGAAGAACGCCCCGGCGGACACCGGGTCCAGCTGAGCGGTGGGCTCGTCCAGCACCAGCACGTCCGGCTGCATGACCATGACGCCAGCCAGGTTCACCTGCTGTTTTTGTCCGCCGGAGAGGGTGTGGACATCCCGGTGGAACAGCTCCTGCAGGCCGAAGAACTGGGCCATCTCCGCCACTCGCAGGCGGATAGTCTGCTGATCCAGCCCCAGATTTTCCAGCCCGAAGGCCAGCTCGTGCCACACCTTGTCGGTGACCAGCTGACTGTCCGGGTCCTGCATCACATAGCCGATGCGGGTGCTCTGATCCCGGAAGGACAGGCCGTCCACCGGCGTGCCGCTCAGAGTGACCTGGCCAGTGCGGGTACCGTGGGGGGTGATGGCCGGTTTCAGCTGCTGCAGGAGGGTGGTCTTGCCGCAGCCGCTCTTGCCGCAGAGGAGGCAGAAGGCACCGGAGGGGACGGTGAGGGTCACGTTGTCGATGGCATTCCGGTCGCTGCCTGGGTAGCGGAAGGTCATCTGTTCCCATTGTATCCTACTCATGCTCTGTCCCCCTCTGTCGTATGATCTTCCCTTGGGTGCGCCGCCGTTTGGCTCGGATGCGCCGTTGTGTCTTCAGCTCCTGTCGTGTATTCTGCGCCTTCAGCCCTGCCGCTTCTAAGGCACGGGGCCAGGGGCCTAACAGGTTCTTGATCTGCCCCATGACCTCTGGTGAAAAATCGCTCTTTTGGGGCAGCCGTCCCAACGCTTTGGCGGTCTCTTGCAGCAGCGTGATGCATTGGGTCTGTTTCTCGTTGTAGGCCATGGCGACTCCCCCCTTTGCGCAAAAAGAAAAACCTGTCTCGCACGTTCCGAGACAGGCTATCAAGGCATCACAAAACACCGGACTCCCACGCAGTACGTGTTCCGGTCTTGGTGGCACCATCCAGCTTTCCCCTGAACGTCTTCCAAAAACGCCCGCCCGGTGAGTGATCTGGCTGCAGGGGCTGCGCCCCCTCACAGTAATGGAAGTTGCGCCGGATGTTCGCCGGCTTCCCTCTGATCCGCGAACGTCGCGGAACCTGGGCGGGTTTTCTGATTTCATGATACCAGAGGGATGGGGAGAAGTCAACGCAGAAAAACGACGTGCCGGAGCACGTCGTTTTCTCTCAATCTGTCATATTCAGGTTGTCAAACACTTCCATCTCGGTGTATTTCTGGTTGCCGGACACAATGGTCGCGCTGTCCTCCATATAGAACCACCCCTCCGTGCCGTCTGCCAGCTGCACCTGTACCCAGTGCTTGTTGTCGGTGGCTGGGAAGGCGGTGACCGCCTGGTTGGGCTGGGCGGTGGTGGCTTGGGCTTTTTGGTCGGGCTTGGTGTAGAGCCTGATGGCCTTTTTCAGCACCACCTGCTGCTCCGGCTGGTCGATGGGTGTATACCAGGACTGAGGTGCCTTTTCCAGGGCGTTCCCCTTGAGCTGATACACGAAAGGCGCCTGCCAATTTTGCAGCAGGCTCAGCCGTCCCGGTGTGGTCACGTTGCCCTTGCCGTCCAGGATACTGCTGTCCTGATCGGGGAATCCTGGTACCGTGCCCAGGCTGGTCAGCTGGCCATTCTCATAGCGCAGATAGGTGGTGGTCAGGTCGTAGCTGGGGCCGTAGTCCAGCAGGCCGATCTCCAGTTTGCCGTCGCTGGCGTTCAGGTCGGCCAGGAAATAGTGCTCCCCCTCCGGGGTGTACAGCACTACATTGGGCACGTTCAGGCTGTTGCTCTCCGCAGCGCTCTTCTTGATGAACTCCTTGCCGTCGATGACCAGGCTGGACAGCACCGTCTCCTTCCAACGGCTGTCCCCGCTCTTCTGCTCCACCTGCTTGGTGGTGATGGTCACCGCCTCCAGCTCGCCGTCCCCGTCCAAGTCCACCTGCACCTCTTCCCCCATGGGCTCCTGCACCAGGTAGCCGTTCTCTGTGCCAGGCAGGTCGCCCTGCTTCCCCGGCGAGGTGGACTTGGTCTCCGCGGGAGCGGTGCTGCTGCTGTGGGACGGCAGGCTGGATTGGATGGACATACTCCGACCGCTGCATCCGGCGCAGCCCAACAGGGTCAGGCAGGCCAGAAGCCCCGTCAGCGTTCTTCCGATTCCGTTCATGGTTTCTTCCTCCTTTGGCAGCGGTTGTTCGTTCTCACTGGAACCACTGTAGCACACCCACGGTGGGATTGCCAGTTAAAAATAGTGTCAGAATTGTATCAAACCATCCAAAAGTCCCCATCCTTTGTTTCCGGATCTTCCAAATCTGCCGGGTACGCCTTGACTTTTCCGTCGAGATTTGGTATCGTAAGGGCACAGAAAAGGGAGTAGTTGGCGCAGAAATGCGTGTGCGTGGCCGTCAATCTCGATGCTTCCCCCAGGGCGAGGCATCCGGTGCGCAACGAAGCAGCGAGACTTTTGTTGTATGAATTGCAACAGAAGGACTCGCTTTTTTTGTTGCAAAATCTCCGACTGAGAAAGGCAGGATGTTAAATATGGAACTTCTTGTACAGGTATTGTTACTGATCGTAGGCTTTGTCATGCTGGTCAAGGGCGCGGACTGGTTCGTGGACGGCGCCGCCGGTCTGGCTGACCGGTTCGGCATCCCACAGCTGGTCATTGGTCTGACCATCGTGGCCATGGGCACCAGCGCCCCCGAGGCTGCCGTGAGCATCACCGCCGCCCTGAAGGGCAGCGCCGGCATCGCCGTGGGCAACATCGTGGGCAGCAACATCCTCAACGTGCTCATCATCCTGGGCCTCACCGCCTGCGTGGCCACCCTCTCCGTGGCCAAGTCCACCATCCGCATCGAGCTGCCCTACATGATCTTCGTCTCCCTCCTCCTGCTCCTCTTCGGCTGGACGGGGAACACCATCAACTTCTGGGAGGGCGTGGCGCTCTGGGCTGCTTTCCTGCTCTACCTGGGCTACCTGTTCCGGATGGCCAAGCAGAACAAGGAGACACCTCCCGAAGAAGAGACGCCCCAGCCGCTGTGGAAGCTCATCCTGTTCGGCATCGTCGGTCTGGTGCTCATCGTGTGGGGCAGTGACGTGACGGTGGACGCCGCCACCGCACTGGCACGGTACTTTGGCATGAGCGAACGGTTCATCGGCCTGACCATCGTGGCGTTGGGTACTTCCCTGCCCGAGCTGTTCTCCTCCCTCACCGCCGCCCGGAAGGGCAACGCCGACATTGCCATCGGCAACATCGTGGGCAGCAACATCTTCAACATCCTCTTCGTCCTGGGTACCACCGCCCTCATCACCCCCGTCCCCTTCGCCGCTCGGTTCACGGTGGACACCATCGTGGCGGTGCTGGTGGGTGTGCTGCTGCTGGCCTGTGTGGCACGGAGCAAGAAGCTGTCCCGGCCGGCAGGTATTATCATGCTGGCAGCTTACGTGGCTTATTTCATCTATCTCATCCAAGTATAATCATGACAAAATCCAGCCGTGG
>CAKTHW010000031.1 GCA_934565425.1 uncultured Oscillospiraceae bacterium | reverse complement strand
CAATCATGAGTGCAAAAACCACGAACACCAAGAAAATCACCCTGCTGGGTATGCTGGCCGCCATCGCCTACGCGGTCATCTTCGTCTGCCACTTCCTCATCCCCCCCGTGGCCGGCTTCCTGACCCTGGACGTAAAGGACACCATCATCGCCATCGCCGGCTTCATCTTTGGCCCCCTGTCCGCCGCTCTGGTGGGCGTTGTGGTCGCCGCCGTGGAGATGGTCACCATCAGCGCCACCGGCCCCATCGGTCTGGTCATGAACATCCTCTCCAGCTGCTGCTTCGCCTGTGTGGCCGCCTTCCTCTACAAGCGCAACCACACCCTCAAGGGCGCCATCACCGGCCTGATCGTAGGCTGTCTGTCCGCCACCGCTGTCATGCTGCTGTGGAACTTCCTCATCACCCCCATCTACATGGGTGTCCCCCGGGCAACTGTCGCTGCCATGCTGGTGCCGGTGTTCCTGCCCTTCAACCTGGGCAAGTACATCCTGAACGCCGCCATCACCATGCTCATCTATAAGCCCATCGTCACCGCTCTGCGCAAAGCCAATCTGCTGGCCCCCTCCTCCAACGCCGCTGTGGCCGTGCAGCGGGAGCGCCACCTGGGCACCATCCTGGTCTCCCTGGTCCTGCTCATCACCTGCATCCTGGGCTTCCTGGCCTGGCAGGGTGTGCTGTGACACGGTGACCTGTCCTCTCCTGCTTTTGAACGTCAACTCTTCCGAAAAACCGACCCACAGGGTCGGTTTTTCCTTTCTTCAAACACAGAGGTTTTTATACAAGTTGTCTTTTTCTCTGGATTTTGCACAAGGATTCCCAGTTCAAATTCGTCAATTTGACGAATTTGCTTCCTGGGTGAATTTTCTGCAAGAATGGACGTTGACAAATTTCCGGAACGTGCTATTATATCAGTTGGTTAGTTGATACTAACTACATTTTATCACCACGAGTTAGGTTCTGCTAACATTTACCTACTTTAACCTACAAGAACGGGAGGGATTCGTATGATGCCTTTGAACTTTGCAAGCGTCGGCGATGAGCTGATCATTCAGAGGATCGGCGGGAAACCGGACGTGAAGAAGCACCTGGAGAACTTGGGGTTCGTCGTGGGCAGCGCGGTCAAGCTGATCACCGCCCTCAACGGCAACGTCATCGTTCAGGTCAAAGAGACGCGGGTTGCCATCAGCGAGGAAATGGCCCGGAAGATCATGGTCTGAGTCTGGCCTGTGCCAGACCGGCCATTGTTTTGTAGAATACTGGAGAAAAAGGAGGATTTTCTGATGAAAACACTGAGAGACGTGAGCATCGGCGATACCGTTCAGGTCGTCAAGCTCCACGGTACTGGCCCGGTCAAGCGCCGTATCATGGATATGGGCATCACCAAGGGCGTGGAGATCTACCTGCGTAAGGTTGCGCCTCTGGGCGACCCCATTGAGATCACCGTCCGCGGCTATGAGCTGTCCCTGCGTAAGGCAGACGCGGAAATGATTGAAGTCAGTTAATCCAACACTGTACGGGGAAATCTCCATTTCCCCTATTCTTTGGCCGGGTGGTTAGCTGGAACTTACCATCCGACACAGAAATGCAGAAAGAGAGGAACACCAACATGAGTTTAACCATCGCTCTGGCGGGCAACCCAAACTGTGGTAAAACGACCCTGTTTAATGCCCTCACCGGCTCCAACCAGTTCGTCGGCAACTGGCCTGGCGTTACGGTGGAAAAGAAGGAAGGCCGTCTGAAGAAGCACAACGATGTCATCATCGCCGACCTTCCCGGTATCTATTCCCTGTCCCCCTACACCCTGGAAGAAGTGGTGGCCAGAAACTACCTCATCAACCAGCGTCCCGACGCCATCCTGAACATCATCGACGGCACCAACCTGGAACGGAACCTGTATCTGACCACTCAGCTGACCGAGCTGGGCATCCCCGTGGTCATCGCCATCAACATGATGGACGTGGTGCGCAAGAACGGCGACTCCATCAACACCAATCAGCTGGCCAAGGAGCTGGGCTGCCAGGTGGTTGAGATCTCCGCTCTGAAGGGTGACGGCGTGGAACTGGCCGCTCAGGCTGCGGTCGCCGCTGCAAAGGGCACCAAGACCATCCCCATGCACGCCTTCTCCGGCCCTGTGGAACACGCCATCGCTCACATCGAGGAAGTGGCAGTCCACAACCTGCCTGAAGAACAGCAGCGCTGGTACGCCATCAAGCTGTTTGAACGGGACAGCAAGGCCATCGAATCCCTGAAGCTGGATCCCAGCATTCTGGAACACATCGAACAGGACATCGTGGCAGCCGAGACCGAGCTGGATGACGACTCCGAGTCCATCATCACCAACGACCGTTACCTCTACATCGCCTCTATCATCAAGAGCTGCTACAAGAAGGCCAACGCCGGTCAGCTGTCCACCTCCGACAAGATCGACAAGGTGGTTACCAACCGTTGGCTGGGTCTGCCTATCTTCGTGGTCATCATGTTCCTGGTGTACTACATCTCCATGGTCACCGTGGGCAGCGCTGCGACCAACTGGGCCAACGACGGCGTGTTCGGCGATGGCTGGCATCTGCTGGGCATCGGCTCCTCTGAATTTGCAGACGCCGAAGAAAAATATGGCGACACCGACCTCATCATTGACGCTTTTGCCAACGAATATGGCAACGACGACATCACCGCCGCTCTGGATATGGAATCTGACAGCTACACCGAAGAAGGTGCTAAGGCTGCTCTGGACGCCCTGGTTGCCGCAACACCTGCTGACGCCAATGTTTCCTATGATGTAGAAGATGAAGAAACCTTGGCTGTCGAGACGGTGGACAACGTCAAAAAGGCTGACCTGGAAAATGCGGTGGCACAGTATGAGAACACCGAGTACAAGGAAGCCTATGGTGCTCCCGACACCTCCACCTATGGCATTTGGGTGCCCGGCATCCCCGTCCTCATCGGCAACGGCCTGGACGCTGCCAACGCAGCGCCTTGGCTCAACGGCCTGATTCTGGATGGTATCGTGGCCGGCGTGGGCGCTGTCCTGGGCTTCGTGCCTCAGATGCTGGTCTTGTTCCTGCTGCTGGCCTTCCTGGAAGCCTGCGGCTACATGGCTCGTATCGCCTTCGTCCTGGATCGTGTGTTCCGGAAGTTCGGTCTGTCCGGCAAGAGCTTTATCCCCATCCTGATCGGCACCGGCTGCGGCGTGCCCGGTATCATGGCCTCTCGTACCATCGAGAACGAACGTGACCGCCGTATGACCATCATGACCACCACCTTCATTCCCTGCGGCGCCAAGATGCCCTTCATTGCGATGATCGCCGGCGCCATCTTTGGCGGCTCCGCATGGGTCTCCACCTCCGCCTACTTCCTGGGCATGGCCTGCATCATCGTCTCCGGCATCATCCTGAAAAAGACCAAGATGTTCTCCGGCGACCCCGCTCCCTTCGTCATGGAGCTGCCTGCCTACCATTGGCCCACCGTGGGCAACGTTCTGCGCTCCATGTGGGAACGCGGCTGGTCCTTCATCAAGAAGGCTGGCACCATCATCCTGCTGTCCACCATCCTGGTCTGGTTCACCACCTACTTCGGTTTCGTAGACGGTGCATTCCAGATGCTTGAAGAAGACCAAATCGACCACTCCATCCTGGCCACCATCGGCAGCGCCATCGCTTGGATCTTCGCTCCTCTGGGCTGGGGCAACTGGCAGGCCGCTGTGGCTTCCATCACCGGCCTGGTGGCAAAGGAGAACATCGTCGGCACCATGGGTATCCTGTTCAACGGCGGCGACGGCAATGTTTACAATAACATCGCAGCTGTCTTCACCACCGTCTCCGGCTACTCCTTCCTGGCCTTCAACCTGCTCTGCGCTCCCTGCTTCGCCGCTATGGGTGCCATCAAGCGCGAGATGAACAACGCAAAGTGGACCTGGTTCGCCATCGGCTATCAGTGCGGCTTCGCTTACATCATCGCCCTCATCATCAACCAGATCGGCTGCGCCTTCACCGGCAACCTGCACATCGTCGGTCTCATCGTCGCTATCTTCTTCGTGGCCGCCATCATCTACCTGCTGGTCCGCCCCTACAAGGAAGCTGACACCCTGAAGACCCCCTCTGCTGTCGGTTCTCGCTGAGCACAGTCACTGAGCTACAAATTCCCTGCATAAGGAGGATGTGTTATGGGTACTGTATTGATCTCCCTTCTGCTCCTGGCCATCGTCGCCGCCATCATCCGGTACATGGTCAAGCTGAAAAAGGCGGGAAAGTCCCCCTGCGGTATCGGATGCAGCGGTGACTGCGGTCACTGCCACAACTGCGGAGAGCATCATCCCTCCTGAGATTCTCACGCACCCCCCAGCCTTTGGCTGGGGGGTTCTTTCTTTGCCTGCGCCAAGAAAAGAGCGTCCCACAAAAGTGGGACGCTCTCCTATAAATGCCTTCTGTTTGACTTTGTGCCTGACTCAGCAGTAATACTCCATGGGGTAGGTGAGATACTCTACCGGCTCCAGCTGGTCGCAGGTGACATATCCGGCGGGAGCGTGGAGCAGGGACGGGATACGGTTGATGATCGTAGCACAGGTGTGCTCAACGGTGGCGGGCTTCACCACGCGGAACTCGGTCTTGGGTTCGCCAAAGATCTCCCAGTCGCACATATCGCCGTCATCGGGGCCGTAGACCTTGCCGATGGTCTCCTCCTCGATGGTGACGCCCTGCATAGTCTCGATGGTGACCACGGCCGACATACCCACGGCGTTGCCCGCCTTGATCTCCTTGCCCAGCGTCTCGCTGTAAATGTCCTTGTCCAGGATACAGGGGACGTGCTTCTGGGAGATGCTCTTGATGGTGAGACCCAGCTTATTGCAGATGGCCTCAGAGGCGTTCCACGCATAGGACGGCTCAAAGTCGGTGGGGTGTGCGATTTCCGCTTCAAATTCCTCTGGCGTCAGGCCGCAGCCGTGAGCCTCTGCCAGGGCAATGCCGTACTCCTCTACGTTGTAGCTGTAGGCGCCCTTGATCTTGGTGATGTTGTGACAGCCTGCTGCCACGACGCCCACCATGTTGATCCAGAAGATGTCCTGCATACCGCTGCCGGTGATGGTACAGCCGTTTTCCTTTGCCAGCTTGTCCAGCTTGTTGATCATGGCTGCGGAGGTCGTCCAGGGGTAGATGGCCTCCTCGCAGGTGGTGATGACATTGATGCCGCGGGTCACGCACTGCTCGATGGCCTCGTAAATGTCGCCGATGAAGCTGCGGGTGGTGATGATGGCCACATCGGCATCGCACTCGTCCAGAACCTTCTCCGCATTGTCGGAGATCAGGATACCGGTCTTAACGCCCAGTTCTGCCCAATCCCCGATGTCCTGACCGACGGACGCACCGTGGCCGATGCCGCCGACGATCTGTGCCCCATGCTCATAGGCATAGCGCAGGGTGTACTTGCTCATCTTGCCGCAACCATACTGCACGATTTTGATCTTATCCATAGTAATAGCTCCTTTCTTAATGCGTATTCAGAATTTCTATATTTTTAGTATATGGTATGATGTTAGGAGAGAGTCAAGGGTTTATCACTTACTTTTTGAAAATGCCACCGGAATTTGCAGGCGCATGAACATATTCCGCTTTTTGTTCTCAAAGAGATTCAGCTCCGTCATTTCCTCGCAGATATAATCGCCGTTCAAAATATAGTGATTGTCCCGGCAGTAGTTCAGCAGCCTTTTCGCCCCCTCCATCTCCTGGTCGAAATCATCCAGGTAGATACAGGCGAACATCCCACTCTCCACGATCTCAATGTTCTCTCCATAGTCCCCTAAATGTTTATCCCCAAAAATGAAGATTTTATCCGCGATCATCTCCTGCTGCTCAAACCGCTCCTGCTTCACGCTGGTCCCCAGGTTGTAAGACAGCAGCTGGGGCACGTCCCGTTTCATCAGCTCCCGACGCAGCTCTCGGACGGCTTTTTCGTAGGCCACCACGCCGCCGTCATAGAAGTTTTCCGTGCAGGGAATGTACAAAATGTACCGCTGATCGATGAATTCCAACGAAATCGTTCCGCTGGCCGGGGATTTCCGGTAGCGCTCGATGGACTGGATGGTCCGCTCCACCGCCTCGTGCATGGCCTTCAGCTCCCGCATCTGCTGGTGAATCTGGTTGTTCTTCTCGATGAGCTTTTGCTCGATGAGGATGATGTCCTCCTTTTCCAGCAACGTCTGTATCTCGGTGAGACTCATGCCCAGATTCCGCATATACCGGATGATGTCCAGTCGCGACGTCTGGCAGATGTCGTAGTAGCGGTAGTTGGACGCCTCATCCCGGTAGCTGGGCTTCAGCAGTCCCATCTGGTCATAGAATCGGAGCGTGGCAATGGAGACGCGGTTCGTCTTTGCCATTTCGCCGATGGACAGCAGGTGCCCTCTTCGATTATTCCTCATAGTGGACTCTCCTTTCGGTGGATTTCCAACGGAAAATCATTGTAAAACTCTAAAGCTAAGGTAGAGTTTTAGGCTCTACCGACATTATACTTGAAAGGAGCAGAAAAGGGAACCACGATCAAAACAAGCCGCACCCACGGTATGGGTTCGGCTTTTCGCTTTGAGGATATGGGTCACTCGATCTCCGTATGATGACCCTGCTCGTCCACGTGGAACAGGGGCAGCTTCTTCAGGAAGATGATGTCCTTCCGGTCTGCCGCTTCCCCTTCCGCCAGGACAGCGGCACGGGCGACCACGTTGGCGCCAGCCTGCTGGACCAGGGTCTCCATGGCCTGCATGGACTCGCCGGTGGAGATGACGTCATCCAGGAGGCAGATGTTCTTGCCCCGGATCTTGTCCGCTTCCACCCCGTCCAGGTACAGGTGCTGGGTCTCGGTGGTGGTGATGGAGTTGACGGCGGTCTCCACCACGTCTTTCATATAGGCTTTCACGCTCTTGCGAATGACGATGAACTCCTTCAAGCCCAACTGGCGGCTGACCTCGTAGGCCAGGGCGATGCCCTTGGCTTCGGCAGTGACCAGGGCGTCTACGGTACCGATGCGGTCGGCCAGCTCTTTGCCGCAGGCGGCGATGAGCTCGGTGTCGCTGATGATGACGAAGCTGGCAAAAGCCAGGTCTTCTTTGATGGGGATGTAGGGGAGCTGACGGCGGACGCCGCAGACTTCGATCTCATAATGTTCCATTGCTTTGACTCCTTTGAGTGGGATGCGGTATCAGAGGCCGATGAACTTGGCGATGAGGCCAGCGATCATGCCGATGAAGGGGTTGGTGATGGCGGTGGCCACCATGGTGATGCCGCCGACTGCAGGGGCAGTGGCCAGGGCTGCGGGGGCGTCCAGGGCGACGGTCTTGAAGACACCCAGGACGAAGAGGAAGCCGGCGATGGATGCGGGCGGGACGAACTTGCTGATCTTGGGCAGGATACCGGCCAGGAGCAGGACGCCGATGACCAGCATCATGGCCACGCCGCACCAGACCGCATGGGGAGCGGCAGCGGTGGCGGAGATGATGGACTCGACGGGCGCGCCGCCGAAGAAGGAGGAGGCCATGTCGGCCACGGAGGAGATGACGGTGAGGTTATCCACGTTGAAATTGGCGTTGGGTGCCATGGAGGCGGTGATGGCGCCGAAGGAGATGTTGGAGCCGATGTTCAGGCAGACCATGCCCAGGGCGCCCATGATGACGCGGCTGTTGATGGTGAACTTCTGACGCTTGAACTTGTCGTCCACCACCACGATGGCTTCCTGTTCCTTCTTGGAGATCTTGCCATAGATCATGGTGACGACACAGGAGGCCACGACGGAGGCCAGGATGGTGTAGACCAGGGTGTTGCTGCTCTGGCTGGTGAGGACGTAGGTGATCAGCGCCACAGCCAGGGAGACGCCGCCGGCGACCTTTTCCTTCTTGGCCATGTCGATGGCGGTGGAGGCCAGCATGATGCCGACGCCGGCCATCATGCCGTTGGCGATGTCTGCGCCGATGAAGTCCACGATCTTGGTGAGCATACCGCAGCAGCCGATGATGGTCATGAGGAGGGCGCCGAAGAAGACCATGGTGCAGCACTCGGAGCGGTTCTTGCCTGCGGTGCCGGCGTAAGTGATGGTCTCGGCCTGGAAGGAGATGGGTGCCACGCTCTGGGTGACGGTGTTGCCGATGGCGCCGACGAAGAAGGCCAGGGCGGTGGGGATGGAGGCGAAGCCGAAGGTCAGTGCCAGCAAGCCCTGGGGCAAGCCGTTGAGCACCACGCCGATGACTGCCATGATGTCGGTCAAAATCTGATTCATGTTTCTTCCCTTTCTTCTCTTTTCGTTTTTTGTCCCCTGCCCCACCGGACAAACGCAAAAAGGCGGCCAACTGCGCAAGACAGCCCGCCGCTTTCCGAGATCGAAACGCCACAAGCGGGGTACGCAGACTGCGCCCCCGTGACCCTCCATTAGTCGGAAAATAACGGTTTCCGGTAGAGACTCCGGACCCATATCGTCCGGACTATAATGGAACAATAGTGCTATTATAGCCGCTTTTCCCCGGTAAAGCAATGATTTTTGGATGTTTCTGGAACATTCCCGGCACTTTATTTCCCCGCTCCCCCAGTTGACGTCCTGCTCCGGGCACAGTATAATACCTTACAGAAGTATTCCGTGCCAGACGCGCAGACGCAGTGGGGATCGACAGGAGCGATCCTCGGATTGCGTCTTTTTTTCATTGGAAAGAGAGGGATCAATGATGAAAATTGTTGTCATCCACGGCCAATCCCACCGGGGTGTGACCTACCACATGACCTACGCCGTCCTGAACCACATCCGTGGTCAAAAGGACATCCGGGAGTTTTTCCTGCCCACCGATGGGCCAACGTGCTGCGTGGGCTGCAACCAGTGCTTTTTGCAGGGCGAGGAACACTGTCCCCAGGCGGACAAGGTGCAGCCCATCATGACCGCCATGGAAGAGGCTGACCTGATCGTCCTCACCAGCCCCAACTACTGTATGGAGATGAGCGGCGCCATGAAGGTGCTGCTGGATCATTTTGCCTACCGCTGGGTCACTCACCGTCCCCATGGCGCCATGTTCACCAAGGTGGGGCTGACCGTCTCCTCCTCCGCCGGCGCGCCTGCCAGCCACACCACCAAGTCCCTGGCCAAGCAGCTGCGCTGGATGGGAGTGGCGAAACGGTATCAGTTCCCGCTGGTGTGCCACGCCATGGGGGTGCAGGCTCTGGACGCAAAGACCGAGGCCAAAATTGACCGCACGGCACAGCGGCTGGCCAAGCAGCTGGAACGGCGGGTAGCGCACCCCAAGCCGTCGCTGGTGGGCAAGGCGATGTTTGCCATGTTCCGCAAAATGCAGGCTGGAGAGGCAGCCGCCTGGAACCCCACCGACCGACAGTGGTGGGTGGACCAGGGCTGGCTGGACGGCAAGAAGCCGTGGAAGGAAGAGGTGCGCTGAGATGAAATCCAGGTTTGAGACCGCTCGGAAATGGCTGATTTTTTGGGCGCTGTTCATCGGCATCGGCGCGGTAGGCGGCGCGGCGTGTATGCTGGCTGCGCCGGACGGGTCGCTGCTGGGGATGGACGGGATGCTGCCCTATTTCCAGAAGCTGCCCTTTGCGGACGTGGTCTTTCAGGATTTCCTGTTCTCCGGTTTTGCCCTGCTCATCGTCAATGGGCTGACCAACCTGACGGCGGCTGGGCTGCTGCTGGCGCGGAAGAAGATTGGCATCATGTTGGGCGGTGTGTTCGGGGTGACGCTGATGCTGTGGATCTGCATCCAATTCTATATGTTCCCCCTGAACGTCATGTCCACCCTCTATTTCATCTTCGGCCTCGCCCAAGCCTGCACCGGTTACGCCGCCTGGGTCTTTTATCAGCAGGAGCAGTTCACCGTCCGCCCGGAGGACTATCCCAACGTGGGCAGCAACCCGCGTCGGCTGGTGGTCTACTTCTCCCGGATGGGCTATGGGAAAAAGTTAGCTTTAGAAGAGGCCAATCGCACGGGGGCTGAGCTGTATGAGATCCGCTCCACGGAGCGCACCCAGGGGACGTTGGGGTTCTGGTGGTGTGGTCGGTATGGGATGCACCACTGGGCCATGCCCATCGAGCCCATCTCCGTTGACCTAACCGCTTACAACCATGTGACCATCTGTTCCCCCATCTGGGTCTTTGCGCTGGCCGCACCGGTGCGCGCCTTCTGTCAGGCGGCAGCTGGTCAGGTCAAAGAGGTGGATTACATCCTGGTCCACCACAACAACAGCCCCTATGAGAACGCCGCTCAGGAGATGGACGCGCTGCTGGGGCTGCACCGGACGGGGCTGCGGAGTGTGTGCTGCCGGAAGGGACGGTATCATGAATAAGCGCATCCTCATCATCGACGACGACGTTTCCATCGGCAATCTGGTGGAGGAGGTGCTGACCGGCGCTGGGTACGACACCTTGCGGGCCTACTCCGGCACGGAAGCCCTTTTGCTGCTCAAGACCCAGCGACCTGACCTGATCTTGCTGGACTTGATGCTGCCAGGGCTGTCTGGAGAGGAGCTGCTGCCTCAGCTGAGCCAGTTCCCCGTCATCGTCCTCAGCGCCAAGGCGGACGTGGCGGACAAGGTGAGCCTGCTGCTGGGCGGTGCGGTGGACTATCTGACCAAACCCTTCGACACCAGCGAGCTGCTGGCGCGCATCGCTGTCCAGCTGCGGCAGCGGCCCACTCCCGCCGCCCTGCCGGTCTACACCCACGGCGGGCTGACCCTGGACACGGCCGCTCGGGCGGTGACGGTGGGTGGGGTGCCGGTGGCGCTGACCAAGACGGAGTACGCTATCCTGAAATTATTGATACAGCGTCCCAACCAGGTCTTCGCCAAGCCGGTCATTTTGGAACAGATTGCAGCCGACACGCCGGACTGCACCGAAAGCTCCCTGAAAACACACATGAGCCACCTGCGGGGCAAGCTGCGACAGGCGGGAGAGCGGGAGTACATTGAATCAGTGTGGGGCATCGGGTTCAAGATGGCGTCGCCCTAAACTCAACCAAATCTCAACGGGTTTCTGCCCCCCTTTCTCAACCTTTGCCTGCTATCCTAGGGACAGCAAGCGAAAGGAGGCTGATTTTGATGGAATACGTGTTGGAGACCCATGCATTGCGAAAAACCTATCGCCAGGGCAGTGCGTTGGACGGTCTCACCATGGCCATCCCCAAAGGCGCCATCTACGGCCTAGTGGGCAAGAACGGCGCCGGCAAGACCACCCTCATCCGGCTCATCTGCGGTCTGCAAGCCCCCACGGACGGGGACTACACCCTGTACGGCGTCCCTCACACCAGCCCGGACATCGCCCGTTCCCGGCGGCGGATGGGTGCAGTGGTGGAGACCCCTGCTCTTTATTGGGATGTGTCGGCGGAAGAGAACCTGCGGCTGCAATATCAGGTGCTGGGGATGCCCTCCTATGACGGCATCGACCGGCTGCTGCGTCTGGTAGGGCTGGCGGATACTGGTCCGAAGAAGGTCAAGCATTTCTCATTGGGGATGCGGCAGCGGCTGGGCATTGCGGTGGCGCTGGCTGGCGACCCGGATTTCCTGGTGCTGGACGAGCCCACCAACGGGCTGGACCCCCAGGGCATCATCGAGCTACGGGAGCTCATTTTGAAGCTGAACCGGGAGCAAGGCATCACGGTGCTGCTGTCCAGCCACATTTTGGACGAGCTGTCCCGGGTCGCCACCTGGTATGGCTTTTTGGACCAGGGGCGCATGGTACGCCAGATGAGCGCTCTGGAGTTGGAGGCCGCCTGCCGGAAGTGTGTGCAGGTGACGGTCTCGGACACTACGGTGCTGGCACGGGTGTTGGATGAGTTGGGTGTGGAGTACCAAATTCGCTCGGACACCCAGGCCGACCTCTTCGCCCAGGTGAATGTCACCCAGCTGACCCAAGCGCTGGCACGGGAGCACTGCGAGGTGCGCACCATGACGGAGCGGGAGGAGTCGTTGGAAGGGTTCTTCCTGGAGCTGTTGGGAGGTGAGCGGCATGGGTAATCTGCTGCGGGCGCAGCTGCGCCGTACCTTCCGCGGAAGGCTGTTCTGGGTGGAGCTGGCGGCGGCAGCCCTCTTGGCGCTGACCATCCTGCTCAACGGCTACTTTGGCACCAATCTGACCAACGCCTATGTGTTCAAGCTGGTGGCACGGATGTTCGGATATGCACCGCTGATGGGCGTTTTCGTGGGGCTGTTCACCGCTCACCTGTGGGGGTGCGACTACGAGTTCGGCACCCTGCGCAATCCCCTCATCTGCGGCCACAGCCGTCGGGCGGTGTATGGGAGCAAGCTGTGCTGTGCCAGCCTGGCGGGGCTGGCGGTCACCGGAGTGTGGCTGCTGCTGAACCTGGCGGTGGGACTGCCTCTGCTGGGGCGGCCGGGGCTGTCTGACGGGATGCTGGTGTGCTATGTGTTTGCCAGTCTGCTGATGGTGCTGGCGCTGGCGGCGCTGTGTACGCTGCTGGCCAGCCTGGTCAACAGCAGATCGGCCGCCTATCTGCTCTGCCTGGGTGCAGTGGTGTCCATGGTCATCGTGGGTATGGTGCTCTATGACCACTTTTCCGAGCCGTACCTGATCCCCACTGGCCTGATGACCGTTCCGGACAAGGCCACGGGCGAGCTGGTGACCTACGTGCCGCGGAACGGGAAATATGTGGGCGGCACCGCCCGTGTGGTGCTGGAACTGGCGCTCTGTCTGCTGCCGGGCGGACAGGGGGTGCTGCTCTGCGAACAAGGGGTGGAGCACATGGTACTGCTGCCGGTGTGTTCGCTGCTGGTGCTGGTGGGCACCACCTGGTTTGGCGTGCGGCGGTTCCAGTGGAAAGAATTGCGATAAAGGACGGGTGAGGATATGGTGGCTTGGATGTTGTGCGGTGTGCTGCTGTTGGCGGTGGTCGGGTTGGCCTTGCGGCTGTGGCTGCTGCACCGGCAGATGGACGCGCTGGGCGCTTCCTTTCAAGCCCATCTGGCGCTGGACACCAACACCCTGCTCACCGTCTCCACCGGCGACCGGCACCTGCGTGGGCTGGCGGTGGTGCTGAATCAGGAGCTGCGCGGTCTGCGAGAAGAGCGACGGCGGTTGCAGCAGGGCGACCAGGAGTTGAAGGCGGCCATCACCAACATCTCCCACGACCTGCGGACGCCGTTGACCTCCCTCTGTGGGTATCTGGACTTATTGGAGCAGCAGGACGCCTCCCCCACCGTCCGCCGCTACTTGACCATCCTCCGGGAGCGCACCGATGCCCTGCGGACACTGACAGAAGAGCTGTTCCGCTATTCGGTCATCACCGCCACCCTGCCCCAGCTCGCCTGCCAGCCAGTGAACCTGAAGGACAGCCTGACCACCAGACTGGACGCCTTTTACGCCCCGCTCACCCAGCGCGGCATCACACCTGAGCTGCACCTGCCGGACACGCCGGTATACGGTCACGCCGACCCCACCGCACTGCGTCGGGTCTTTGGCAATCTCCTTGACAACGCCGTGAAATACTCCGACGGGGACTTGCAGGTGACCTTGACGGCGGACGGGGCAGTCACCTTTTCCAACCACGCCAGTGGGCTGGACCAGGTGCAGACAGAACGTCTGTTCGACCGCTTCTACACCGTAGAGACCGCCCGCAGCAGCACCGGCCTGGGGCTGTCCATCGCCAAACTGCTGACCGAGGAGATGGGCGGGGTCATCACGGCGACTTATGAGGAAGGGCAGCTGCGTATCCGAGTTGCTTTTCCACAAGAGATGTAAAAAACCGGACAGGAGAATGGTTCCTGTCCGGTTTTTTCGATTTTTATTGTCCGGTGTCCATCAAATAGGACACAAAATGCTGTATGCTATGGCTACAGAAGAAATTCGGCGGGAGTCCGCCGTGAATCTCGGCGCAGCCGTGTTCCCGCAGGGCGGATTTACTCCGCCCGAGGATGTGAAATCACCGAAGGGTGGAGCGACCAACGGGAGCGGAACCCAAAATCGCGCCGGGTGGCGCGTCCAAGCGTTTTGCGCAGCAAAACCTTGGCGCAGGGGCAATTCACTTGCCCCGAGCAAGTCAAATAAAAAAGGGATCCCCATGGATGCAAGCATCCATGGGGATGGTACCGGTGGCGGGAATCGAACCCGCACGCCATCGCTGGCAATGGATTTTGAGTCCACCTCGTCTACCAGTTCCAACACACCGGCGCAGTGTCCACCTGTCGATGGACTGCATTGGCTATTATACAGGATGAACCGGAAAAAGGCAATAGAAAAACGGAATTTCTTTGGCGAGAAATTGGCTAGAAATTGGTGTAGGAATTCCCCCCCTTTTATGCTAAAATGTAAGTTGTATCCTTGCGGCATTGTGTCCGCTGTGTCCCAATGCCCTTCCGTTCGTCATCAACCATCGGGATCCACCTGATCTTCAGGAGAAAACACCATGCGAAACCTATTATCCCTGCTGCTGGCCTGCCTGACCGCCATCACCCTCACCGGGTGCGGGCTCAAGTCCGGCGAGGATCTGTATCAGCTGCCCAAGGCGTCTGCGGAATACGAGAGCCTGCAGACCTGTCTGGAGAACATCCTGGACCAGGGTCTGGAGTACTCCGCTCCCCTCACCGGCTCCAATCTCCAGTCCGTCCAGCTCACCGACCTGGACAACGACGGCACCGACGAAGCCATCGCCTTCTTCCGGGACAGCTCGGCAGAAAGCCAGTCCTTGAAAATCTACATCTTCCGGCAGACCGAGCCAGACCGCTACGCCCCCGCGTTGGTCATCGAGGGCAACGGCACCGCCATCAACTCAGTGGTGGTCTGCCAGCTCCAGGGCGGCGCGGACTCCATGCGGGAACTGCTCATCAGCTGGCAGCTCTCCCCCACCGTCTACGCCCTGTCCGCCTACTCCCTGGACAACTACAACCTGACGGAAATGCTCAGCAGCTCCACCTACACCAAATACACTGTGGACGACCTGAACCAGGACGGCAATGACGAGATCGTTCTCATCCAGCTCCACAGCTCAGATCAGGATAGCAACCGAGCCGATTATTACATCGCCGAGGGCGGCATGATGGCCATGCACAACAGCGTCTTCCTGTCCAAAAAACTCAGTTCTATTGACCGCGTCACTTGTTCCCCCCTGCCCAACCGGCACACCGCCCTCTACGTCACCGGTTCCGCCCTGGCGCCCAACGGTGAGGCCAGCACCTCTACGGTCATCACAGACATTCTGGCGGTCCATGATGACGACCTGACCAACATCTCCATGGGCAAGGGAGAGCTGAACAGCTCGTCCACCCTGCGCAACAACCTGACCCAGGAGCAGGACATCAACTCGGACGGCATCGTGGAGATCCCCATCCCCTCCTTGGTGGAGAGCTATGGGCAGTCCGCCGGGAAGGAGAAATTCTACTCCCTCCACTGGCAGCAGTACGACATCTCCGGCGCCTTCCACATGGCCTGCGTCACCTATCACAACACCAACGACGGGTGGTATCTGGTGGTGCCCGACCACTGGACGGGACACATCAGCCTGATGCGGACGGAGAACACGTCCAGCCTGACGGTGGAGCACACCATCGTGTTCTACTACCGGGGCACCCAGAAGGACACTCCCGTCCCCTTCCTGGCCATCTACCGCACCACCAGCAGCGACCGGCAGACCCGCATCGACCGGGCACAGAAGAGTGGTCGGTTCGTCCTGCGCTCTACGCCGGGCACCATCTACTCGGCAGAGTTTTTCGACTGCAACTGGGACTGCGGGCTGACGGAGGACACGCTGAAGGAGCAGTTCCACCTGATCCAGCCCCACTGGTCCACCAACTGAATCTGTTACGAATCGGTATCGTTTTTACATATTTGGAGGTCATTTTCATGCGAAAGGTACTTGTTTTGGAGGATGAAGACAACATTCGCAGTTTTGTCGTCCTCAATCTGAACCGCGCCGGCTACGACACCCTGGAGGCTACCACCGGGGAGGAGGCGCTGGAAATCCTGAAAGAACACCCGGAGACCCGCATCGCCCTGCTGGACGTGAACCTGCCCGGCATCGACGGCTTTGAAGTCTGCCGCCGCATCCGTGCCACCAACTCCAAGATGGGCATCATCATGCTCACCGCTCGGACGCTGGAGATGGACAAGGTGACCGGCCTGATGACCGGCGCGGACGACTACGTGACCAAGCCCTTCTCCCCGGCAGAGCTGACCGCTCGGGTGGACGCTCTGTACCGCCGCAGCGGCGGAGAGGAGAAGCAGATGGACAGCGGTGAGATCTCTCAGCCGCCCTTCCTGCTCAACACCCGGAACCGGACGCTGGAGAAGAATGGCAATCGCATCAAGCTGACCCAGGTGGAATACTCGGTCATCAAGCTGTTTATGGACAACCCAGGCAAAGCCCTGTCTCGGGATGAGATTTTGGAGTCCGTCTGGGGGCGGGACTACTATGGGGAAGTGAAGATCGTGGACGTGAACATCCGCCGTCTGCGTCTCAAGGTGGAGGACGACCCCACCAATCCCACCTATATCACCACCGTTTGGGGTTATGGATACAAATGGGGATTTTAACTGTGATGCCGGAACCCTATCCGGCTCCCTGTGATGGGATGAGCTGCCTATGAAAAGAGGAATCAATAAAGGCATTCGCCGGCGCTGGATGGTCAACAGCATCGGCATGGTCTTCTTTGTGTTGCTGTTGGCTGTGACCGCCTTCTCCGCCTTTGTGGGGAACTACTATTATAACAGCATCTGCTCCGCTATGCAGACTCGAGCCACTTCGGTCAGCGACTTTTTCTCCAACTACGCCACGTCGGAGCAGGTGTATCTGGAGATGGCCAACTACTACGTCAACGACTTCGACAAGCAGGAATCTCTGGAGCTGCAATTCATCAACACCTCCGGCCAGATCGTCCTGTCCTCCTACGGCCTCACCTCCGGCGGCAGTCCGGACACGGCAGACATCACCTCTGCCATCAAGCGCCAGGAGGTCTCCTCCTGGTCGGGACAGAACCCCGCCACGGGCGAGCGCATCATGGCGGTATCCTCCCCCATCTTCTACGGGGACGAGATCAAAGGCGTCGTGCGGCTGGTGTCCAGCTTGGAGCTGGTGGATCATCAATTTTTGCTGCTCATCCTCATCGCCCTGGGGGTGAGTCTGGCGGCGGTGGCCATGGTGTATGTGACCAACCTGTACTTTATCCGCTCCATCGTGGAGCCTATGGCCAGCATCACGGAGACTGCAAAACGCATCGCCGCAGGCAGCTATGGGATTCAGATCGAGCCGAAATATGACGACGAGATCGGGGAGCTGGCCAACACCATCAATGAGATGTCCCAGAAGATCAGCCAGAACAACAAAATGCAGACCGAGTTCATCTCCTCCGTCTCCCACGAGCTGCGCACCCCTCTGACCGCCATCAACGGCTGGAGCGAGACGCTGCTGTCCGGCGAGGTGGCAGACCCGGAGAGCATCCAGAAAGGGCTGTCCATCATCGTCAGCGAGGGGCATCGGCTTTCTAAGAT
>CAKTHW010000030.1 GCA_934565425.1 uncultured Oscillospiraceae bacterium | reverse complement strand
GGTGTATGCCGAGGTGCTGCCGGAGGACAAGGCAGAATTCATCCGCAAGGCCCGGGCGGAGGGCCATGTGGTCATCATGGTGGGCGATGGCGTGAACGATTCTCCCGCCCTGTCCGAGGCGGACGTGGGCATCGCCATCCGGGACGGCGCTGCCATCGCCCGGGAAGTGGCGGACATCACCGTAGGAGCGGACAACCTGTACGGTCTGCTGACCCTCAAGAAGCTGAGTGACGCCTTGATGGCGCGCATTCACCACAACTATCGCTTTATCATCTCCTTTAACTTCATGCTCATTTGTCTCGGCGTGGCCGGCATCCTGCCCCCCGCCACCTCCGCCCTGCTCCACAACGCTTCCACGTTGATGATCAGCCTGCGGAGCATGACCAATCTGCTGGAGGAGTGAACATTGTCCTTTCGGAGTCTCATTCATCATTTTGGAGTGGATGAGACTCCCCATTTCCCTTATAATCATGACCATCGAGAGCGCAGACGGCGCTGATTTTTCAAGCGTTGAGTTAGCGTAAACTAACTAAGAAAGGAGCCATCCCGTGAGCGTCGTGATTTTAGGCGGAAATGAGTGTATGGAACGCCGGTACCAAGATCTTTGTCAAACCTATCAATGTCAAGCGAAAGTGTTTACGAAGCCCCGGGGCGGGCTGAGAAAGAAACTGGGCAGTCCCGATCTGATGATCGTGTTCACCAGCACCATGTCCCACAAAATGCTCAAGAGCGCCCTGTGCGAGCTGAAGGGGCAGAACACCGCCATCGAGCACTGCCACACCAGTTCCCTTTCCGCTCTGCGGACGATCCTGGAAAAACACACCGCATAGGAGGACACTCAATATGTCGGAAGACATTGTCGTGCGCCAGTGTGCCCCCACTCTGGCCGGTTTAAAGACGGGCAGTCTGTTTCCCTGTCCCTATGAATCCAAACAGACGTTGATGAAAGACGTCCGGAAACTCAATCAGATCCTCGTACCCAAGGGGCTGTGTCTGCTGCCCCTGCACCTGGCTGAAAAACGAGCGCTGCTCTACTTATACCGCCCTCGTGAGCTGGAGCGAGATCTGACCGACCAGATGGCAGCGGAGCTGCTGCGGAAAGTGGGTTATCCGCCGCTGAACAGCGAACGCTGTGTAGTGCGGCTGATCCAGCGGCTGGCGGAGGAGAAGGAATTTCCCCACGAAATTGGGTTGTTCCTGAGCTATCCGCCGGAGGATGTGAAGGGTTTTATCGAGAACAAGGCCAGCAACAGCAAATGCGTTGGCACCTGGAAGGTCTACGGGGACGTGGATCGAGCCAAGGCGCTGTTCGCCCAGTTCAAGCGTTGTACCGACATCTACTGTAAACTTTGGCAGGCTGGTTCCAGCTTGGAAGCGCTTGCCGTTGCAGTTTGATCTAAATTTCATGCAGAAAGGACTTAAATGATTATGAAAAAGACCGCAGTTATCTATTGGAGTGGCACCGGCAATACCGAAGCAATGGCACAGGCCGTACTGGCCGGGATGCAGGAGGCAGGCACAGACGCCGCCCTGTACACCACCGCAGAAGTCACGCCCGCCCTGTTTGACGACTTGACCGGCGTCGCCTTCGGCTGCCCCGCTATGGGTGCGGAAGTGCTGGAGGAAATGGATTTCCAGCCCATGTGGGACGAAGCCAAGGGTTTCCTGGGCGGCAAGAACGTCGCTCTGTTTGGCTCCTATGGCTGGGGCGATGGCGAATGGATGCGCAGTTGGGAAGCAGACTGTGAAGAAGCCATGGTCAACCTGGTCTGTGAGAGCGTCATCTGCATGGCTGCACCGGATGACACCGCTATCGAAGCCTGCAAGGCCCTGGGCAAGGCTGTCGTCGGCTAAGTCATAAATTTTCAGCAAAGAAGGATGGATCAACTATGAAACGCACCAAACTGACCGCTCTGCTCTTGACCTTCGCCATGGTCCTCTCCCTGGCGCTGGCCGGCTGTGGCAGCAGCAACAACGGCACCACCAGCACCCCCGAAACCAGCACCCCCGCAGCCTCTTCCACCACCACCTCCACCGGTGCCGCCAGCTCCGGCGCCACTGCCGACATGACCCAGGCAGCCGAACAGCTGCTGGTGGACCTGAAGGGCACCTATGAGGAACTGTGGCCGGTCATCCTGGACAGCAAGTATGACCAGACCTGGCTGGATGACTGTAAGGCTGTAGTGGGCGAACAGGACGCCGAAGCTGCCGCACAGCAGATGAAGACCGCCTGCATGGGCAAGCTGACCGGTCAGGAAGCGGTAGACGCTTACACCAAGGATCCCGACAGCATGGCGTTCAACTGTGAGTTCACCCAGAACGTGAAGCAGTTCGTCTTTGACGGCAACAAGATCAGCGGTCTGGACGCAGACGGCAAGGAAGTGTTCTCCCACACCTACAAGTATGTGGATTACAACGCTGACCTGGACTTCTATGAATATCAGAGCGAAGACGCCGACTCCGGCGAGTTCACCTGGTTCTTCCTGCGTTCCGACACCCCCGCCTCCACCTGGCACATCGAGTTCCGCTATGGCAGCGACCAGGACGCTCTGTCTGAGTATGTCACCGGCAAGTATGCTTACTGGATGGCAGCAGGCATCCTGACTGACTGTTCCGAAGAGGACATCGGCAAGGCCATCAACCTGTTCTGTGAAGAGAACCTGAAGGAATCCTAACGGAAATCCAACCTTCCCAACTGCCCAAATAACGAACCCCCGCTGTGGTAGCTTCCACGGCGGGGGTTTTCTTTGTTACAGTTGGTCGAGCAGTGCTAAAACCCGCCAAGCCGCATCCCGGTTGGCTCGTCTTTTGGCACGTCGCTTTTCCTTTCGATAGCGCTTCGACCCCTTTGGGGCTGGCCCCTTGGGTGGCGCTAAGGGGTTTTCCTTCCGATATCCATCATGGAAGCGGATGTACTGCAGATAGCCACGTATGGTCGGACACTGCATTCTCTGGCAATGAAATCCAGGATAGAGCTGCTCCTTGGTCGCCCTGGCCCGCCTTTGTTTTTTCCCATCTCCTGAGTTTTTGTGATAAAGCTCCGACCCTCCAACTTGCTCTGATGGGACGATGAGCCATTCACTGCACGGGGTCTGCACCAGGATGCCACGACGCACCGGACGGCAGGTCATCTCCCCTTCCTGGCAAAGGGCTGATACCTGCGCCTGTTCCTCCCGGAACTGCCTGACCACCGGGTTACAATACCTGCACAGGCAAAAGCCCCCTAAGACCACCGCTTCTATCGTATCCACTTGTTTCCGATTGGCCGGTTTGATCTGTTTCCCATAAAAGCAGTCTCCTGTATGAACGATCTTGCGTCTGCTGTTCACACTATAAATGTACATCCTCCTGTCCCCCCATCTCTCTATCTTTTTCTCATCTTACACCATCCCTTGTACCAAAAACAGGACTGCGTGTAAGAAAGTAAGAGAGGGGCGCAGGACGATCATTTTCCCTTTGCCGCCGCCACAAAAGCCCCAAAGATCTTCCGGCTGTGCTCATCCACCCGGAACGAAAACTCCGGATGCCACTGCACCGCCCACACAAACCGTTTCTCCGGCAGGCAGACCGCCTCGATGAGGCCGTCCTCCGACCAGGCCATTTCGGTCAGGCAGGGCGCCAGGGTCTTCACCGCCTGGTGGTGGTAGCTGTTCACGCCGATGTGCTCCTCGCCCAGCAGCTCCGCCAGGGGGGTGCCGGGCTGGAGGGTCACGGTGTGTACCGCTCGGTCGTAGGGCGGGGTCATGTGGTGCTGGGTCTGGGAGGGGTGCTCGGTGGGCAGATCCTGGTAGAGGGTGCCGCCCAGGACGGCGTTGAGAAACTGGATGCCCCGGCAGATGCCCAGGACGGGCAGGTCCCGTTCCAGCGCCAGGTGCAGCAGCACCTGCTCCACCCGATCCCGTGCCGGGCAGACCTCGCCGCAGGTGGGTTTGGGCGTCTCCCCGTACAGGGTCGGTGACACATCCTGACCACCGGTGAACAGCAGGCCATCGCACAGGGAGACCAGCTGAGGCAGGTCGTCCAAGTCCTCCGGCAAGGGCAGGACGATGGGGCTAGCGCCCGCCTGCTCCAGCCCCTCCAGGTAGCCGGGCAGCATCCAGTAGGAGTCCCGCTCCCGGTCGAACAGCGGCGTGACGCCGATGATGGGTTTCTTCATCTCACAACGCTCCTTCCGAAAAAACAGCGGCGCTCCCAGACTGACCTGAGAGCGCCGCTGCTCCTGTTTGTTATGGTCTGATTATGACACAAACGAGCGGAAAAGGCAAGGGGGAAGGGTGGTCTAGCGGGGTTTGTAAAATCTCACAGAAGACTGTTGAAAAGGGGGTTGTGATTGGTGTATGATAGTCTTAGTGTAACCTCACCGCTTTTGCGGTTGTTTTTACGCAATATCACCCAAAAATCCGTTGAATGGAGGTATTTTACGGATGAACCTCGATCAAATACGTCACAGTTTTGAAACTTTACAACATTTACAGCCACCACTGCTGCGGAAGATCCCCCCGCTATGCCGCGCCATTGAGGAGGGGCAGCTGGACAACACGGAGTACGTGAAACCCGTCATCAAAATGCTCCAGCAATGGGCTGCCGCCCAGACCGCCCTGGCCGAGGCACTGCCACAACCGGATGCCGCTCAGCTGACCACCCTACCCGCCCTGGAGTCCTGGCTCCAGGCCCACGACGGCAGCACCCAGCTCCGGCAATTCCTGGCCGTCACCGGTCGGATGGACAACCTGACCGCCGCCCTGCGCCCCTATCAAGAGAAGGCCCAGGACATTTTGAACGGTGACCTGGATGACCCCGATTTTGTGTCCGCCCTGGCCATCTTTGTGGACATCGTGGTCAACGGCTTCGACTTCACCGACCCCACCGTAGCGGAAAAGACCCAGGCGTTGGAACAGCAGCTGGATCGCATGATCTGCCTGCCCCTCTACGCCGGACAGTTCCAGCTGGATCTGGACCAGGTGCCCCCTGCCCCAGCAGCACCCGCACCCACTCCCACACCAGCCCCCATTCCCACCAGCATCCCCGCTCCCCTTCAGCCGGCAGCACCCACAGATCGCCACCCGCTCACGCCGGTGGATGCTGCGCTGTGTACCCTGCCGTTGGAACAGAGCGGCGCGTCTGCCACCGAATTCAACGGCAAGACCTTCGGGGATCTGCTCACCCGCAACCGTCCCTTGAAGCTCATCATGGCCGCTATGGCCAAATATTACGTCCTCTCCTTTGACCAGCTGAAGGAGCTGGTGGCCATCAGCGAGAAGAAGCTCCGGACGCCGCTGCTGGATCTGATCAACCGCGGCTACATTGACCGGTATCGCTACCGGGAATCCGACGTGGAATTCCACCCGGTGTTCACCATCGGCAAGGTCTGCGCCCAGCGTTCGCCTGGACGGGTCGTAGCACAGTACACCCTGGACGCCTTCCACGACCAGCCTTCGGAGGAAGTCCTCCACGCCGCCATCCATAGCCTGGCCACCATGCTCTCCGCCCTCAAGCGCAGCACCTTCCTCTGTGCTCTGACACCCTATGAGGACGCCATCACCGTCCAGTACCCCACTGTGGGCAGACGGTTCGGCAGCGTCACCGTCACGTCGGCCAACACCGTCTGGTTCCTGGCCCCCTTCTTTGACGCCCCCAACGCAGTGCGGCAGGCGGCAGCCTTCAAGCAGGCTCTGATGCAGATCCCGGAGGCAGAAGTGGTACTCCTGTACGCCCAGGACGAAGAGACCGCAGGCGACTGGAACGTGGCACTGTCCGACGCCAAGGTCTCCCTGCAGAACATCTTCTACTTCACCCAGGACGGCACCGTCCTGACCCACGGCCTGGAGCAGGTGCCCATGGACACCGTCCTGCTGCTGGCTGAGCAGGAGGAACCGGTGTATGAATCGCCTGTGACTTTGCCGGAAGAGATTGTTGCGCTGGAAGAACCGGCAGAGGAACTGGAAGAAGAGTCCATCCAGGACGAGCCGGCAGCCGAACCGGAAGAAGCGCCTATCCAGGAAGAGCTGGTGGACGAGCCGGAAGAAGAACCGATTCCCGAAGAACCGGTGGACGCGCCTGTAGCAGAACCTGTCCAAGAGGAACCGGTTGCGGAACCGGAAGAAGAACCTGTTCCGGAAGAACCGGCAGACGAGCCGGAGGAACCGGTAACAGAGCCGAAGGAAGCACCCGTTCCGGAAGCGCCTGCCGCGCCGGCCAGGGTGCCCATCGACCTGTCCAAGCTGCCGGAACTGCCGGTGCGGGACAACAAGATTGACGTGACCAACGGCATCTTCAAGGGCATCTCCTACCCCGGCCAGGACGGTTCGCCGGACGCCGTGCAGATCCCCCTCCAACTCATCACCCAGAACGCCGCCCCCAGCGCTCTCCTGTACGCCCGTTCCCTGGTACGCTGCGCGCCCACCCTGTGGCGGCCGGTGTATCAGATGCTGGCCTACGCCTACAACGACCCACTGGCGGACTGTGACTATAACTTTGTCAACTTGCAGACCGTCTACGAGGACGCCATCCCCGGCTGCTCGACGGAGACCGCGTTCCGGTTCCAGCTGTGTGCCTTTTTGCGGATGCTCTTCGCCGATGAGATCGACCCCAGCTCCCTGCATCTGCTGAAAGCGCCTATCATCGAAAACTACTTCCAAGACTGCGTCCTGTTCCAGAAACTGAGCGCCCTGCCCGGCCTGCTCCAGGAGATCTGCACCTTCATCCAGCACTTCCAGAAGGGCTTCGGCGTCCGCGCTGCCCAGCAGATCAACGGCATCGACGACATGACCGCCCAGAAGGCCAGCCTGCAAAAGCGGGCGTCTGAGCTGCTGGATCTGCCCCTCCAGGAGTGCCACTCTCCCCATCCCCGGGTCAAGGCGCTGCGGGAGAAGCTGTTCAGCCGCAACGGCGTCATGAAGACCCTCATCCGCCCGGTGGCAGAGGGACAGATCGACCACCTGGAAGAAGGGTTGGCCTTCTGCCAGGACTACCAGACCACTCGCGGCGGCGAACGGCAGTTCGACGAGAAGGCCCTCAATGACCTCATCGACAAGCTCTGGGCGGAGACCAGCACCCTGAACTCCCGCCGGAAGAGCGAACCGCTGCTGAACTCCCAAAAGATCCCCATCCGGAACAACTGCAAGGAATTCATCGACGTCTTCCTCCACTGGGCGGAGCTGGCCCGGCGGAACAGCAACGAGTCCGACGCCTATCTGATCGCCCGCAACCGGATGCTCAACAGCCTCAACGAGCTGGACGGCCAGATCGCCCAGCTGGACAAGGAACCGCGCCTGGGCGAATACGCCGGCCTGGTGGCCCTGTCCGACGCCATCGCGGACATCAAGGCCATCCTCTCCGGTCAGCGGCACGTCCACCAGTTCTTCTACCTGGACTTTGTGACCAGCAACCAGGTGGAGCTGGACACCGAGACCACCCTGCCCCTGCTGGACGAGTCCGTGTCCATCCTCCCCGGCTACACCCTCTGGGAACGGGTGCTGAGCCATGAGGCCACCAAGGTCTCCCTGGAGGCATACACCGAACAGGTCATGGCAGGCCGCGCCATGCGGGAATTTGACTTCGGCCGGCAGCTCATCCTGCTCCGCTACCTGCGCACCCTGGACACCCTGCCGGAGGACGTGACACTGGAGAAGGTCAACGCCCTGGAGGAGCAGGTCACGGCCAACATCGAGGCCATGCCCCAGGAGGTACGGCGGATGGAGAACAGCTTCAACGCCGAGATGGAGATGGCGGAAGGGTACGACCGATTCATCGAGCTTGGCACCAAGGATCGCATCCTCCACGAGTTCCGGGAGTGGTATCGTCCGGTGGCCGACCACGGCTGCAACTACGGCTTCTACCGCCGGAAGATGGACGCCTGCTGCGCCGCTGTGAACGAGGCGTCGGAGCAGCTGAAGGGACAGTATCGGGAGCGGCTGATGGAGCTGCGGAACACCCTGCCGGTGTCTGTGTTGGAGAACCAGGAGAACAACATCCTGGACGTCATCTCCGACCTGATCGAGGAACGGGTGTACTCGGTGGCCGACGACTATATGCGCATGGCAGCTGAGGGACAGACCACGCCGCCGGTGAGTTACATGCTCTCCGGGAGCACGACGGACTACCTGGGACAGTTTTTGGGCAGCTACGACGACCTGTTCCGCACCTATGGCATCTCCGCCGGACGTCCCCTGTACGACCTGTACACCGACTACAACCCGGAAAACTCCGACCGCAACCGCATCCAGAAGGACGCCCGGAATATGCTCCGCTCCTGGCCCCGCTCCCAGTGGCGTGGGGAACAGAACGGCCGCTTGAAGGACTTCCTGACCGAGCTGGATCTGGACATCCAGGACATCACCGACCTGGACAGCGAGAAGCTCTCCAAGGCGGTAACCATCGAAGCGCCTGCCTACAGCATCTCCGAGTACGAACACCCCATCGCCCTCTTCGGCACCCGGTTGAGCAAGGACGGGTTCACCCTCCAGCTCATGTTTGGCCGTGCCGACCGGGAGATGATCCTGAATAAGATCCGCAGCTACGGCAGCACCGGCAACCCCATCATCCTGCTCCTGGACTACGCCCTCTCCCTGCCCGAACGCCGGGCCATCGCCTCCATGCTCAAGCGGGAGGGCATCAACACCCGCACCACCCTGCTCATCGACCGCATCCTGGCCGTCTTCCTGGCCGGTATCCCCAAGATGGAGCGTATGAAGGCTCTGCTCCAGGCGGCACTGCCCTTTGGACGGCTCAACCCCTATCAGATCTCCGGCGCCGCCGTGCCTCCGGAGATGTTCATGGGACGCCGGGAGGAGCTGAACAGCATCCTGAACCCCAACGGCACCCACATCATCTACGGCGGCCGTCAGCTGGGTAAATCCGCCCTGCTCTTCCGCGCCAAGGACCAGATCGACAACCGCGCCATGGGCTATTGGGGGGTGGTCATCAGCCTGCTGAACCAGAGCAGCGCCGAGGTGCCTACGTCCATCTGCCAGGAGCTGACCCAAATCCACTTCTTCCCTGAATCCCCCCACTGCGCCGACTGGGACAGTCTGTGCAACGCCATCCGAGAGCGCATGAACGATGAGGAGACGCCGGTTCACCGGCTGCTCCTGCTGCTGGACGAGGCGGACGCCTTTACCAAGTCTGCCGACTCCAACCTGGTCATCGACCTGCTGCTGAATTTGCAGGCGGTCACCGACAACCGGTTCAAGTTCGTCCTGGCTGGTCTTCACAATGTCCTGCGCTACAGCCGGCAGGCGCTGGATGACAACCAGTCCTTCATCCGCCTGTCCCCCACCTGCATCAAGCCGCTGAAATATGTGGAAGGCAGTGAGCTGCTGGAGAAGCCCCTGTTCTACCTGGGCTTCCGGATGCAGCCGGAGCATGTGGCGTTGATTTCCCAGATCCTCTCCACCTGCAACTACTACCCCGGCCTCATCCACTACTACGCCTATCATCTCATTGACAACATGGCCAACGCCCAGCAAATGGGACGGGAGGAACCGCCCTACTACCTGGACGAGACCCAGATCCGCAATCTGCTCCAGGATCCCAAATTCAACAAGCAGATCATCGACAAGCTGTTCATCACCCTGGGCGTGGATGCCAAGGAGGGCAGCCACTACAAGATCTTGGCCTATGCCCTGGCACACTGCTGCCTGGAGGACGTAGAAGGCGCCTCCTTCGGCTTCACGGCGGCGGAGCTGATGCATGTGTGCGAGCAGTTCAACATCGCCTCCATCGTCAACCTGGGTGAGCACACCGTACAAGCCCTGTTGGAGGAGATGACCGAGATGAACGTGCTGCGGGCATCTCAGGATCACGCCCTGTTTTCCTTCAATCGCCGGAATTTCCTGGAGATGATGGGGGATATGGAAACAATCTGGAAAGAATTGGAGGGATTCGCCGATGCCGCAACCGTATGAACTTTGGTGGAGCGTGGTTCCTGGCCCGTCCCAGCTGGTGGAGCAGCTGACCGCGCACCTGGTGCGCTTTGAGAGCGCCCTCATCCCCTATACCACCGCCTCCTTCCCCTGGGGGGAGGAGTTCCGGCTGAGCGCCTACGACCGAGTGCGCCAGGTGCATCCCAACCTGACCGAGGAGCTGTGCGATGCCAGCACCATGGGCGAACGCTCTCCTGGCCGGTGGGTGCTGGACGTAGTGGGCAGAGGGGAAGTCTTCTGCCTGCCCTCCGATGACCCCATTGAGATCGCAGCGGAGAGCGGTCTGTTGAAACAGCGCATCTTCTGGGTGACCCACTTCACCAGCAAGGCACAGGTGGCTGAGTGGGTGGCCTTCGCCAAAGCGCTGCGAAAGAAAGCGGCGGATCACTGCTGCTGCGTGGTGCTCCTGCTGCCCACCAGCCTGCGCATCAACAGTCACCTGCCGGAGCTGGAAACAGACGCCTTCTTTGGCGAATACGACCTGAGCTTCTTCGCCTCCTTCCTCCTGTCCCACCGGAAGCTGTCCCAGTTTGAGAAAAAGTACCTGTCCGAGCTGGCCTCCGCCCTCTCCTTTGGGGACGCAGTCCAATGTGCGGAACTGGCTTCCGCTGGGAAGGAGTTATTGGAGGAACCGGAGCAGCTGCCCATGGTCCGCGCCATCCCCAACCACCTCCACGGCATCTGGCTGGCACAGATCCGCACCGTCTTCTCCCACATCGAGGAGACCAAATTCGCCATCGTCCAGCAGCACCGGAACGCCATCGCGGCGCTGCTGCACACCACCGACGACTTTGGCATCACCATCGAGCAGATAGAAGACATCGAGCTGCGGCACCTGATGCACGGTGTGAACCACAACATCATCACCCTGCCGGAGCGCACCTGTGCGGTCATCAACGCCCTGTACAACAGTCGGAACCAGCTGGCGCACCACCGCGTCCTGCCCTATTCCGAACTCAAGCAGCTCCACCAGCAGCTGCTGTGACCCACCTAACGACAGCACCCCCTGAGCCGTAGCTCAGGGGGTGCCTCTTTGAATGGATGAATGAGAGAAACTTATCTTATTTTACATCACATAGAACAGGACACAGAAGAAATGGAGCAGACTGCCCAGCACCACAAACAGGTGGAAGATCGAGTGGACATAGCGCTTGTTTTTCTTCTTGCCGATCACATAGAGCATGGCGCCGATGGTATAGGACACACCGCCCAGTACCAGGAAAACGGTGCCGCCCAGGCCGATGGCTTGGGTCATAGGCTTCCAGGTCACCACCACGCACCAGCCCATAGCCAGGTAGCAGATCATGGAGAACACCTTGAAGCGATCCATGTCGATGGCGGTGAGGATGATACCGATCACCGCAGCGCCCCAGACCACGCCGAACAACGTCCACCCCATCTTCGGATTGACGCCGCGCAGAGCGCAGAGCGCCAAGGGAGTGTAGCTGCCGGCAATGAGCAAGTAGATGGTGCAGTGATCCAACACGCGCAGCACCTTCTTGCCCAACACCCTGGGACTCAAGCCGTGGTAGACACTGGAGATCGTGTAGAGCAGGATCATGGATGCGCCAAAGATCGCGCCGGTGACCACGCCCATCGAGTTATGCCCCCGTGCCGCAGCGACCACGCAGAGCACCGTAGCCACGATGCCCAACGCCACACCGGCTGCATGGGAAGCCATATTAAAAATTTCTTCCCCTCGTGTATAGTCCGGTAAAATACGTTCTGATAGTTTCTTGCGTTTCAACGTAACATCACCTCCACGGGCAAGAAAGGGGTGCGCAGTGGCAATTCCCGCAAAAGGTTAGCACTGCTCACCTTCCCTGCTTTGGAGATATTATATCCCTTTCTTCCCGTTTCGTCAACGGGTTTTTGCCCGGTTGCAGATGATTTACTTTTTCACGATGACTGACCGAGGGGTGGACCAGACGGAGTAGCTCCGCTTGCCGGAGACTGTCTGATAGGCACGGATGCGGACGTAGTAGGTTTTCTTCTTTTGCAGCCTTTTGATGACCGCTTTCGTACTTTTCCCCTTGGAAATAGTGACTGTCTTGGCCTTTTTGAATCGACTGGTCTGCCCATAGTAAATTTGGTAGCCAGAGGCGCCGCTGCTCTTTTTCCACTGCACCGTCACCGCTCGCTTGCCGGTGTTCTTCAGCTTGGTGAGCTTGGGCGCAGTGAGGTAGGTGATGGATTGGGCAGAGGAAGCCTTGGAGGTGTTGTCGCCGGAATACGCCCGAACACGATACCCATAACGCTCCCCGCTGCGGTTGGAGCTATCCATCCAGCGGGTGATCCCACTGCCCTTGACGGTCTTGATCCGCTGCCACCCTTCGTCGCCCTGCTTCCGTTCCACCAGGTAGCCAGCGGCACCGGCGACCGTCTTCCAGGTCACGGTGACGCCGCTCTTGCTGTTCTCCAGGCCAGACAGCTTGGGCTTGGCAAATTGGATGGCGAAGCTCCGTCGCACCGTCCCCTGATAGGGTTCCAGGCCGGTGACCACCACGGTGCCTTCGCCCACAGCATCGTTGTTCTCATAGGATACCCGATAGTACTGTGCCGGCACCTTTTCCTCGCCCACCCAGACCGTCACGTCCGGTTTCTGGGCGGTGCCGTCATAGACGCAGGAGGCGGGGAAAAGAGTGATCTCCCAGTCGTCGCAGGTGCGGGGCTTGGGATGGAGCTGACCGCTGTACTTGGCCAGGTTCACGCAGCCCCAGCCGTACCACTTATCCTTCCCGCTCTCCCCCAGATCCAGCGCGCAGGCTTTCAGCTCATCGTAGAGCTGACCCACGCTGTAGTCCGGGTGGAACAGCTTCACATAGGCCGCTGCCGCTGCCACGTGAGGGGCTGCCATGGAGGTGCCCGTCTTAGCGCAGGTGCCGCCGCCCACCGCCGCGCTGACCACGCTGACGCCGGGGGCTGCAAAGTCGATGCCGCTGCCGTAGTTGGAGTTGCGGTAGTCGAACCGACCTTCCTTGTCCAGGGAGGCCACCGCAATGGTCTGGCTGTGGCAGGCCGGGTAGGTGCTGGCCACGTTCATCCGCTTGTTCCCCGCCGCAGTGACCACCGGGATGCCCGCTTCATAAGCCGCCGAAATGGCCGGGTCCAGGATGCCTCGCACGAAGACGTTGGCTGTGTCGTTGTCCCAACCGGCACTGATGTTGATGACCGACGCCTGCTGCTGCACGGCATAGTGGATGGCTGCCGCCATGAGGGTGGCGCTGGAGCGGCCGCTGCGGTTGAAGATGCGCAGGATGAGCAGCTGCACGTTGTCCGGAGTGCAGTCTGCCACGATGCCAGCTACATGGGTGCCGTGTCCGGTGCCATCCGTCAGGTCGTCGCCGGAGAGGGAGTCGCTGGCGAAGCTGTAGCTGTGTTCAGAGATCCGGCCGTTGGCAAAAAACTCGTGGCTGGCGTCCACCCCGGTGTCCACCACGGCCACGGTGGCGGTGGTGGTCATATCGCTGTCCGCCACCGCCTCCTTCAGCACATCCATGCCCATATACGACGCGCCCCAGGAATAGGACGTCTGTCCCTCGTCCGCGGTCTGCAACACCTCTTCTGCGTCCAAGATCTGATCCACAAAGCACCGGTCTGTCCCATACCGGCTGGATAAGGTCTCATAGGCCGCCTGGGCGTCCTCTTGGGTGGCGTACTGAAGGTAGTGCTGCCCAGTCTGGGCGTCGTACAGCACCTCCTCTGCCCCACAGGTGGTGGAGAGGGTGGGGGTGCTGACCACCAGTCGTTTGGTCTGGTAGGGTGCGGTGACGATCACCGTCCCCTCCTCGGTCTGCTCTGCCTCATAGGGGGTGTCCTGAAAGTAGTCCTGGGCTGCCTGGGCGGAATCCATGACCTGTTCCGCCTCTGTGTCCCGCAGCCCCAGGGTCTGTTCCAGGGTCGTCCTCTCCCCGTCCGCCGTCACCGTCTCCCCGTTGGGGTCGATGACCACCTGGTCGAAGTAGTCCTCCTCCCAGTAATCCTGGACGAGCTGAGACAGCTCTGACCCATCTGTGATGGTGTCCGCCTGCTGCTGGAACGCCGCTGCGCCTTGGCTCCCTATGGAAAGGGAGCATGCGACTGCCAACAGCAGACAGAGCACCTTCTTCCGTCTTTGTTTCATGTACTTCTCCTCTTCTGTCGCAATTTGGTTTGAGGTCTATTTTATCATACCATAACTTGCCCTTTCCTTCAAATCCCGCCAGGGCATCTTGCGCATTGTTTCATCTTGTGCTACATTGAAGTATGCTCAAAATCAGGAGGCGCCTATGCAGTACACCGACATCACATCCCGCGCGTTGACCTATCTTCTCCGCTCCCCCCACCTCCATATCGACATGACCGAGGCCATCTACCGGGGCTTAGCGGAACTCCTTTACGCCCAGCCGGACGGCGTGCTGCTGCGCCTGCGTGCCCCCTGGAACGGGCGCACCTTCCTCTATGAGTGCTCCGCCGCCACCCCCGAGCGGAGCGCCGCTCTGCTGGAACAGCTGGAACCCAACGTCCCCCTGGTAGCCCACCAGGATTACACGGTGACCCAATACCAAGCCCTGCACCCCACCTGCGTCACCCAACGCTGTCTGCAAGGCCAGTGGCCCTCCTTCACGCCGCCGGCACGGGACCTGGAGGTGGAGATCTGGCCGCTTGATTTGGGAGACTTACCCGTCGTCTTGGAGCACTACGACCTGATCCAGGACGAGGAAGAGCTGTCCTATCTCATCCGCGCCGGACAACTGTACGGCGCCTGCGTGGACGACCAGTTAGCCGGCTTTGTCGGCACCCACGTGGAGGGGACGTTGGGACTGCTGACCGTTCTGCCGGAGTACCGCCGCCGTGGGCTGGGGCTGGCGCTGGAGCGCTACGTGATCCGCCAAGAGGTGCGGCGTGGGCACATCCCCTTCTGCCAGATGTTCGACGACAACGACGTTTCCCTGCATCTACAGCAAAAGGTAGGCATGGAACTGCACCCGCAGCCCATCTGGTGGCTGCTCCCCCACACATGACCCGGTTAGGAGGCCGTTTTCGATGACCAAACTCAGCGACAATCTCTTTCAGCTGCGCAAGCTCCACAATCTGACCCAAGAACAGGTTGCGGCAGAGCTAGGCGTGTCCCGTCAGGCGGTGGCCAAGTGGGAGACCGGCGAGACCACCCCCGATCTGGGCAACTGCCTGGCGCTGGCGCAGTTTTACGACGTCTCTCTGGACGATCTGGTGCGCTTTGACTCCACCCAGACCGGTCTGCCCTTCCCGCCTAAGGGGAAGTACTGCTTCGGCACGGTCACCGTCCAGGAGGATGGCACCATTCAGCTCCCCCGTCGTGCCCAGGACATTTTCCACCTCCAACCCGGCGCTTCCGTCCTGCTGCTGGGGGATGAGGAACGGGGGCTGGCAATCTTGAACGCCGACGCCATGCAGGAGCTTCAGACCATGCTGGTGGACAAATAACCCGCTTTTTTTGCACAAAAAAACAGCCGACAAGGATGGCAGATGACTGCGCCTTGTCGGCTGATTGCTTTTTCGGTTTTCGGTCAGGATTTCACACCCCGGGAGACCAGGTATTTCTTGACCATCAGCGCCACCTTGAAGGTGATGGCGTCGTCGAACTCTCTCAAGTCCAGGCCGGTCAGCTTCTTGATCTTCTCCAGACGATAGACCAAGGTGTTCCGGTGGACGAAGAGCTTTCTGGCGGTCTCGGACACGTTCAGGTTGTTCTCGAAGAACTTGTTGATGGTGAACAGGGTCTCCTGATCCAGCGCATCGATGGGGTTCTTTTTGAACACTTCCTGCAAAAACATCTCGCACAGGGTGACTGGCAGCTGATAGATCAGACGGCCGATGCCCAGGTTGTCGTAGTTGATGATGGAGCGCTCGGTCTCGAACACCTTGCCCACTTCGATGGCCATCTGGGCTTCCTTGTAGATGCGGCCCAGGTCACGGATGTGGTCGGTGACGGTGCCGATGCCGATCATGATCTTCTGCTTCAGGTCAGCGTCCACGCCATCCTTGATCTGCTGGGCGATCTTGACCAGGTCTTTCGCTACCGTCCCCTCGGGCACCTGCTTGACCAGAACCACGTCGTTCTCGTTCAGGGAGATGACATAGTCGTTCTGACGGTCAGGGAAGAGGCTCTGCACGGCGTCCACCAGGGAGACGTCGATGGGTTCGATGGCGCGCACCAGGAAGACGGCGCGACATACTTCGGAGGCCAGCTGCAATTCCTTTGCCCGGATGTAGATGTCACCCAACATGATGTTGTCGGTGATGATATTCTTGATGAACGTACCCTTGTCGTACTTCTCCTCATAGTAGCTCTTGACCCCGTTGAGGGCGACGGCTGCCATGCTGCAGATGAGCTTTGCCTCCTGGTCTTCGCCCTGGACAAAGACGGCGTAGCCGAACTGGACACTCCAGCCGCCCAGGGATTTCAGGGTCTTGCCATCCGCGGTGACCGTGGCATCTCGTTCACCGCTCAGCGCTGGGAGCACCTGGGTCATCTGTCCGCCAATGGATGGCAGATCGGTACAGGCAATGACATTTCCCTCCATATCAATGACCCCAACCATACGGTCGGTACTTTCTTTAAACTGTAAGACAATACTTTGAAACAGCCGGTTGGACATGGAATCCGCTCCTTTCGCGCCACGGTGTTCAAACGGTTGGCCCGTTCTTGGTGTTCTGTATCTTATACATTATACCGATTTTTTTAGACATTATCAATAGCTTTCCGGAAACTTTTTTCCCGCTTCCCGCCGCTCTCGCACGGCCTCCCGGAGGGCGTTGACTTCCCCCTCCGTCAACAGACGACACTGCCCCGGAAACAGTTCCGCCTCCAAGGACAGGGGGCCAAAGGTCTGTCGGTGCAGCGCAGTCACTGGTTTGCCCCGGGCGGCCAGCATCCGTTTCACCTGGTGATATTTTCCCTCAAACAAAGTCACCCGGCACCATCCCGGCTCCAGCGGCTCCAGCCCAGCTGGCAGGCACTCCGTCCCGTCCCCCAAGGTCATCCCTCGGGCGAAAGCGGCCACGTCGGCCTCGTCCGCCGTCCCGTCGATCTCCGCCAGGTACACCTTGGGCACGTGGTATTTGGGGCTCAACAGCTGATGGGTCAGCGCCCCGTCGTTGGTGAGCAGCAGCAAGCCGGTGGTATCCTTGTCCAGCCGTCCCACGGGCGCCACGCCCTGTTTCCGATAAGGTTCCGGGAGCAGATCCAGGACGGTCTTCTGACGCCGGTCTTCGGTGGCGGTCAGGACGCCGGCGGGCTTGTGCAATAAGAGGTAGCAGTGTGCCTGCCAGGTGAGCGCTTCTCCGCAGACGGTCACCTGCACCTGCTCCGGGTCCACCTTCTCCTCCGGCTTCCGCACCGCTCGTCCGTCCACCAGCACCTGACCCTTTCGGATCAGCTCCTTGGCCTCCTTGCGGCTCCACCGGCCGGTGTCACCCAGCAGCTTGTCCACCCGCTGCACGCCCATAGCCCACGCTCCTCTCCCTGTTTTTTCTCATTATAACAGGTTTGTCCGCCCTTTGCATCATCCGTTCGCCAAAAAGAAAGACCGGAATTTGTTTCTTCCGGCCAATGTCGGACAGCTCATAACGCTTTCCGAATCTGCTTTAGGGCGTTCTTCTCCAGCCGGGACACCTGTGCCTGGGAAATGCCCACCTCTTTGGACACCTCCATTTGGGTCTTCCCCTGGAAGAACCGCAGCTTCAAAATTCGCTGCTCCCGTTCCCCCAGCTGTCCCATGGCC
>CAKTHW010000029.1 GCA_934565425.1 uncultured Oscillospiraceae bacterium | reverse complement strand
GGAAAACCTTGGCGCAGGCGGAATTCACTTCCGCCGAGCAAGTGAAATCAAAAAAGGGCTCCCGGTCGATGGGACATCGACTGGGAAAACAAAGTTGCGGATGTTTTCCTGGTTCATAAAGTGATCTCCTTTTGAGAAAGAGTAATAGTAATCGAACAAGCGCCCGCCGCAGGTGCGGCGTCACAAGCGTTTTCCAGAGGAAAACCTTGGCGCAGGCGGAATTCACTTCCGCCGAGCAAGTGAAATCAAAAAAGGGCTCCCGGTCGATGGGACATTGACTGGGAAAACAAAATTGCGGATGTTTTCCTGGTTCATAAAGTGATCTCCTTTTAGCAAAGAGTAATAGTAATCGAAACAAGCGCCCGCCGCAAGTGCGGCGTCACAAGCGTTTTCCGGAGGAAAACCTTGGCGCAGGCGGAATTCAGTTCCGCCGAGCAAGTGAAATCAAAAAGGGCTCCCGGTCGATGGGACATCGACTGGGAAAAAACACTTTGTACAATCCGACTAATCATATAAATCGGATTTCAGTGGATGAATATTCAATATAGTACCGTAAAATCAGGAAATTGTAAAGAAAAAGCAGGAAGAAACCAGCGGAAAAACAAAAAAATCAACAAATCACTGTATCTTTTTTTGGTATACTTTTTAGTATAAATCCACCCAAATCTACTTGCTTTTAGCAAGAAAAGGTGGTAGATTATATCATAACGAATCAATGGGATATGCCCTTTCCATGTCCCAGCGGGTAACGGGAATGCTCTTTGTTGGGGAACAGAGATTTTCCCGCTTTATTCTGTCATCTATGTGCTTGATAACATTTAGGAGGAATCAATATGGTTTTTGGTGAAATGATCAATCGTCTGAAGGCGAATCCCAAGAAAATTGTCTTTACCGAAGGCACCGACCCCCGTATCCTGGAAGCCGCTTCCCGTCTGCTGGCTGGTTATTTCCTGCAGCCCATTCTGGTCGGCAACCCCGATGAGATCCAGACCGCTTCCGAAGAAGCTGGCTACAACATCCGTGGCGCAACGATCGTTGACCCCGATAACTATCCCGAAATGGACGAAATGGTCGCTGAACTGTGCGAGCTGCGTAAGAGCAAGGGCATGACCCCCGAAGAAGCTCTGCAGGTGCTCAAGCAGGGCAACTACTTCGGCACCATGCTGGTGAAGATGGGCAAGGCTGACGCTCTGCTGGGCGGCGCTACCTACTCCACCGCTGATACCGTCCGTCCCGCCCTCCAGCTCATCAAGACCAAGCCCGGCAACAAGATCGTCTCTTCTTGCTTCATCCTGGTCCGTGGCGCTGCAAGTGGTAAGGAAGAAGTCCTGGCCATGGGTGACTGCGCCATCAACATCAAGCCCAACGAAGATGACCTGGTAGAGATCGCTGCTGAAACCGCAAACTGCGCCCGCGTCTTTGGCGTGGACCCCAAGGTCGCTTTCCTGAGCTACTCCACCCACGGTTCCGGCTCCGGCGAAGACGTGGACAAGATGCACAACGCCGCTCACAAGTGCAAGGAACTGCACCCCGACCTGCCCATCGAAGGCGAGATCCAGTTCGACGCCGCTGTGGCACCTCGTGTCGCTCGCATCAAGTGCCCCGACTCCGAAGTGGCTGGCTATGCCAACACCTTTGTCTTCCCTGACATCAACGCCGGCAACATCGGCTACAAGATCGCACAGCGTCTGGGCAGCTTCAACGCTTACGGCCCCATCCTGCTGGGTCTGAACGCTCCCGTCAACGACCTGTCCCGTGGCTGCAACGCAGAAGAAGTCTACTCCATGGCTATCATCACCGCAGCTCTGGCATAACATTGCAAATCATCAACCCGCCTGGCAGAACCCTGTCAGGCGGGTTTTTTACACCCAAAAACGGAGATTCTTTGCTTCATGGAGCACAAAAAGCAGGAAACCCGTGAAAAAAGAGGTCGTTTTCCTCCGCTCCACCCCCTTAGTCCGTTTTTCTGGACATAACCTGTGAGAAAATGTAAATAAGGGGGGATCAATCATGTCAAAGAATCAGCACAAAGAAAAGCTCCTGCTTTTGCTCCATATCTTCCAGCGGGAGAGCGATGAGAACCATCCGCTGTCCGTCCCAAAGCTGCTGGATAAGCTCCAAGCCAACGGAATCATGGCGGAACGGAAGAGCGTGTATGGTGATGTGGAGACCCTGCGGAACCAGGGCTATGACATTGTCCTCCAGCGTGGGAGAGGGTATTACTTGGGTGAACGAGACTTCCAGCTGGCGGAACTCAAACTGCTGGTGGACGCGGTGCAGTCCAGTCGGTTTATCACGGTGAAGAAAAGCCATGAGCTCATCCACAAATTGGAGCAGCAGACCTCTGCCTATGGTGCCCAGACCTTGCAGCGGCAGGTCTTTGTAGCCGGACGGGTGAAGAGCATGAATGAGAGCGTCTATTACAACATCGACGCCATCCATAACGCCATCAACGAAAAGCGGCAGATCACCTTCCGCTACTTCGACTACAACATCCACGGCAGAAAGGTGCTCCGCCACGACGGCGCAGTTTATCAGATGAGTCCCTATGCCCTGCTGTGCAGCGACGAGAACTACTACCTGACCGCATACGATGGAACTGCCCAGGAGATCAAACACTTCCGGGTGGACAAGATGCTGGACATTCAGGTGACCGAGCTGAGCCGGGACGGGGAGGAAATTTATGAATCCTTCGACCTGGGACGCTACGCCAGTATCCACTTCGGGATGTTCAAAGGCGAGGAGCGGGATGTGCTGCTCCGCTGCAGCAACTGCTTCTCCCACGTCATCATCGACCGGTTCGGAGAGGCGGTGCATATCACACCGGAGGACGACAGTCACTTCACCGCCTTGGTGCAGGTGGCCGTCAGCCCGCAGTTTTATGGCTGGATTTTCGGCCTGGGCAACGGTGTGACCATCCTGGGGCCGGAGGATGTGGCCAGGGGGATGAAGGAGCAGCTGGAGCAGATTCAGCTGAACTACTTGACCATATAAATAAGAAAAAGAGGATGCCGAGGCATCCTCTTTTTTGTTGTGTGTCATTACTTAGCGGCAGGTTCATCCTTCTCCACGATGCCCTTCAGGCCGGCGGCCAGACCGGCCAGACCCTGAATCTCGCTGGGGATGATGATCTTGGTGGCCTTGCCGTTGGCGGCTGCCTGGAAGGCTTCCAGACTCTTGAGTTTGACCACCTGTTCGTTGGGTGCGGCTTCGTTCAGCAGCTTCAAGGCGTCAGCCTGTGCCTGCTGTACCTTCAAAATAGCCTGTGCCTGTGCTTCGGCTTCCAGCAGCTTTGCTTCCTTGGCAGCTTCTGCACGGAGCACCAGGGACTGCTTCTCGCCTTCCGCCACCAGGATCTGGCTCTGCTTCTGGCCTTCCGCCTGGAGGATGGCTTCGCGGCGTTCCCGCTCTGCCTTCATCTGCTTCTCCATGGCGTCCTGGATCTCTCTGGGCGGCATGATGTTCTTCAGCTCCACCCGGTTGACCTTGATGCCCCAGGGGTCCGTGGCCTCGTCCAGGATGACCCGCATCTTGGCGTTGATGATGTCACGGCTGGTCAGGGACTGGTCCAGTTCCAGGTCGCCGATGAGGTTTCTCAGGGTGGTGGCAGTCAGGTTTTCAATGGCAGCCATGGGGTGTTCCACACCATAGGCATACAGCTTGGGGTCGGTGATCTGGAAGAACAGGACGGTGTCCACCTGGATGGTGACGTTGTCCTTGGTGATGACCGGCTGAGGGGGGAAGTCTGCAATCTGTTCCTTCAGGGAGACCTTGCGGGCCACCCGTTCGATGAAGGGGATCTTCAGGTGAATGCCCACCCCCCAGACTGCCTGGAAAGCGCCCAGCCGTTCCACGACGTAGGCACGGGACTGCTGTACGATGACGATGTTCTTGGCCAAGACCAACAACACCAGAATGATCAAAATGATCGGGATGATAAGCTTATACATAAGTGCTCCTTTCTCATGATTCCACAGCCGAGTCCTTGACTCGGACGATGATCTTCACACCTTCGATGCGCAAAACCTGGACAATGGTGCCGGCGGGGATGGGTACTTCCACTTCGTTCCGAGCCGTCCAGATCTGTCCGTCCACCTTCACCTGACCGGTGGAGGCCAGATTGTCGATGTCCTCTGTCACCACAGCGTCCTGCCCCAGGAGCAGGTCAAGGTTGGTGGGACGGAGGTGCGGGGTAAACTTCTTCTGAGCCAGCGGCCGGACCAGTGCCAGGCACAGGGCGGAGACGAGGATAAAGAGGACCAGCTGGATCCAGAAGTTCTGACAGAACAGGGAGACCAGCAGCGCCACCAGCGCGCCGGCGGCAAACCAGATGGACACCAGATTGATGGTGGCCGCCTCTGCCAGCGCCAGCACCACCAGGATGATGAGCCACATCACAGGCAGGGAAAAGGTCAGCAGGTGCACAGGGAACAACTCCTTTCGTATTGTCTTATCACCAATCATATCATAGCGAAATGGAAAAGTCTATCCGGGGGTGGTTAAAATGAATTGCGAAAAGATTAAAATTTCGTTATAATGAAGGACGAAATTGTAACCATCCTGTCGCTTTCCGGCAGGATCAACTGCGGAAAGGCGGAAGAACGATGGAAAAATTGAAATTGATGATCCCCTGCTATCTGGGGGTGGAAAAACTGGTGGCGGACGAGCTGAAAAAGCTCAAAATGGAGCAGGTCCAGGCGGAAAACGGTCGGGTCTGCTGCGTGGGCACCCTGTTGGACGTGGCGCGGCTGAACCTGAACCTGCGCTGCGGCGCTCGTGTGCTGGTGGTGCTGGGGGAATTTTCGGCCATCTCCTTTGAAGAGCTGTACCAAGGCACCTTCGCCATCCCCTGGCAGGATTGGATCCCCAAGGACGGGGAGTTTCCGGTGAAGGGCTACTCCATCAACTCCCAGCTCTTTAGTATTCCCGCCTGTCAGTCCATCATCAAAAAGGCAGCTTCGGCCAAGCTGGGGCAGGCCTATGGCATGGAGTGGCTGCCGGAGACAGGAAGCCGGTACCAGATCCAGTTCTCTATTATGAAGGACACCGTGTCCCTTTGTTTGGACACCAGCGGTTCCGGTCTTTATAAGCGGGGCTATCGTGCCGTGGGCGTGGAAGCGCCCCTGCGGGAGACCCTGGCGGCAGCCATGGTGCTCCTGTCCGGCTACAAGGGATTGGATCCCTTCTGCGACCCCTTCTGCGGCAGCGGCACCATCTGCATCGAGGCGGCCCTCATCGCCAAAAACCGTGCCCCCGGTCTCAACCGCACCTTTGCCGCTCAGAAGTGGAAGGTCCTGCCCTCGGAGCATTGGATGACGGCAGTGGAAGAGGCGTTGGACAAGGAGTTCGACCGCGCCTATGACATCTGGGGCGGCGACATCGACCCCAGAGCCATTGACATCGCCCGGAGCAACGCGGAAAAGGCAGAGGTGGAGGACACCGTTCGCTTTGAAGTCTATGACGCCCGCCGGTTCTACAGTACCGAGCCTTACGGCCGCGTGGTGACCAATCCCCCCTACGGCGAACGGCTGATGGAGAAGCAGGAGGTGTCCAAGCTGTACGGCGAGTTCGGCCACGCAGTGCGCCTGCTGCCGGAGGGGTGGAAGGTATCTATCCTGTCCAGCCACACGGAATTTGAAGAGGTCTTTGGCGCGCGGGCGAAGAAAAAGCGGAAGCTGTACAACGGGATGCTCAAGTGCGACCTGTTCATGTATGGGAAGTACGGGAAGAAATAACGCATATAAAAAAGTGTTCCCGCAAAGGAGAAAACTCCTTTGCGGGAATATTTTAGTTGGCGGAGGTTCACGCCTCATCCAGGAGGATTCACTTGTAAGGGTAGAAAGAGGGAAATCACTTACAGCTTCAGTCCCAGACGATAAGCAGTGTGGATGGCATCCATGATCTTGCCGGGAACGGTAGCGTCACCGACCAGATGAGCGTCTACCCCAGCCTCTTTCAGCTGCTGGTACAGACCCTGCTCACCCTTTGCGCCGAAGGCGTAGATGACCGTATCCGCAGGGATCTTCCGGATCTGACCCTTGTGCTGAACCATCACGCCGTCTTCTACGATCTCCAGCGGGGTGGTGGAGGTGCAGACGACCATATCCGTTTTGGCGATGCGATCCGTATAAGCCAGATAGTCGGTGGCGGCGACACCGGACATGATGGTGGGCTTTCTGCCGACCAGCGTGACAGCGTGGCCGTTTTCTGCCAGGTACAGAGCGGTTTCGGAGCCGACCAGGCCGACGCCCAGCACGACCACAGACTTGCCTGCCGGCTTGATGCCCTTGAGCACGTCCGCTGCGTCCACTGCGATGGGCAGATCAGCGCCAGGCAGAGGTGCCTTCTTGGGGGTGCTGCCAGTAGCGCAGACCACAGCGTCAAAGCCCTTCAGATCGGCCAGGGTAGCTTCCTTCTTGATGATGGGGATGTTCAGCTTTTCCACAGCGATGATCATGGATTCCTTCAGGAAGCGGATGTCGGACTTGAAGTCGGGCACAGAGGCCTCGTTGAGCTGACCGCCCAGGTCACCCTTTTCGAAAATGGTGACATCGTGACCACGGAGCTTGAGCACCCGTGCGGCTTCCAGACCGCCAGGGCCGCCGCCGACCACGGCAATGTTCTTCTTTTCAGCGGTAGGACAGATCTCCAGTTCGCCTTCCCGGCTGATGATGGGGTTGACGGCGCAGGTGATGGCCTTGTAATTGAAGAAGGTGCGTTCCAGACAGCCTTCGTTGCAGCGGATACAGGGGCGGATGTCCTCCGGACGATCCTGTTCTGCCTTCATGGGCCACTGAGGATCTGCCCACAGGGGACGGCCCAGGCCGACGAAGTCGCCCTTGCCGCTGGCGATGATGTCTTCTGCCAGCTCCGGCAGCGTGATGGAGCCAGAGGCGATGACGGGAACGGAGACGACCTGCTTGATGCGTTCTGCTGCCCAGGTGTTGTAGCAGCGAGGCATTGCCATGGGAGAAACCTGGTGGATCATCATGTGATGGTCGCCGCCGGAGATGTGGAAGGCATCGATCCCCTCTTTTTCCAGCACCTTGGCCAGCTCGATGGTGTCTTCGATGGGGAACCCGTCCGGCTCATAGTCCGTACCGCTGAGGCGGATGGTCACAGGGAAGTCGGGGCCGACTTTTTTGCGCACATCACGGACGATCTGGACGTAGATCCGCATCCGGTTTTCCAGGCTGCCGCCGTACAGGTCGGTACGATGGTTGGTGGTGGGAGAGAAGAAGTTGGTGAGCAGATAGCCGTGAGCGCCGTGGATCTCCACCAGCTCGAAGCCGGCCTTCTTTGCACGCAGGGCGGCGTCACCGAAGGCGGAGACGATGTCCTGGATTTCCTCAATGGTCAGTTCCTTGGGAACGGCCTGGACGCCATACTGCTCCCACAGCTTGGGCCAGGGAATGGCGGAAGGAGCACGCATGGGCTGGGTGCCCAGGAACTTCTGCCGACCGCAGTGCTCAATCTGAATGGCGGGGACAGCGCCCTGTTCTCGGATGTTCTCTGCCAGCCAAGCCAGACCAGGGATATGCTCGTTGTCGGAGATGCCCAGATGGCAGTGAGCGGACTTTGCGCCGATGTCATCCACATAGGCGTATTCTACGATGATCATGCCAGCGCCGCCGGCGGCCTGCTTCCGATAGTAACGGACCAATCGTTCCGAAACGGTGCCATCCTTATTGCTCATGCCAGAGGACTGGGGGGCCTTCATGACGCGATTTTTCAGCTCCAGATTGCCGATCTTCGCAGGGGAAAACAGATTGGGGAATTTTTTGCTTGCCATGGTGTACTCTCCTTGTCTAGTTTTGTTGTAAAATGAAACTTGTGTGTGTCTCTTGGAACCAAGGGCATTGTAATCAAGTTGACAAGAAAGAAACAATATCATATGATATTCAGGCGGAATGTGTGATACAGACCGGAAAAAAGTTGTGGAAAATGCTATTTTGCCTCTTCAAAAGTTGTGCATTATGCAGAGACAAATGGAAACAAAAAGGAGTGCGGATCGAGTATGGCATCGTTTTCGTTTGTGCTTGAAAATGAATTAGAAGACTTTCGCTCGTATATTTTGGCCAGCTGTTCCAATCAACTGACTGTCCCCAGAGGGACAGTGTTGATGCGGGGTGGGTTTCCCACGGAGTGTTTTTACTTTGTCTTGGACGGGCTCATTCGTGTCAGTGTGTTCAACACCAACGGATACGAGCGGATTTTGGGCTACCACAAACGCAACACCCTCCTGGGGATGGATGGGCTCAAGGAGGGGGAAAATGTGGTGGTCTCCTCCACCACCTTGACCAGCGCTCGGGTGCTCCGGATCAATCGGCAGGAGTTGAAGACGCTGTGTCAGAGGAACATTGACTTTACCATGGAACTGCTGCGTTACTATAGCGACGTGCTCAAGCTGATGTGCTATGATGCCGAGTCCCAGAGCAGCAACAGCGTGCTGGCGAAGCTGTCCAATTTTCTTGTACTTTATTCTCAGAGCAGAGATTATCAGGTTTTGGGTTATATCCCGTTTTCCCAGGCGGAATTGGCGGCGAGCATCGGCGCGTCCCGCGTGCAGGTGGCTAGAGTGTGCGCGGAATTGAAGAAACGTGGGCTGATCGAAGTGGAAAAGGGAAAGGTGTTCCTCTTGAATGAGCAGGGGCTGATGGAGTACGTATCTTTCCAAGATTTTCGGTGAAAATCAGAGGTGCAACCGCAAAAAGTGCCTGTTTTGGGAAAGTGCAACCGCTGGTTGACGAGAAATACCGTCCGCTTGGTGGTCGGCAACCGAGCGTTTTGCTAAGATAAAGGGGAAGAAAACGCTCCGGCGGCAGAAAGGATGAATCATGATGATCATGGCGGAAAAAATCACGATGCTGCGCAAGCGCAGCGGCTGGTCCCAGGAAGAACTGGCAGAAAAACTGGGTGTTTCCAGACAGGCAGTCTCAAAGTGGGAGTCCGGCGCTTCCCTGCCCGACTTGGATCGGATGGTGAAGATGAGCCAGTTGTTCTGCGTCAGCACCGACTACTTGTTGAAGGATGAGATCGAGGAGGTCACCCTGCCGGAAGGAGAACTGGCGCCGGAATCCGGCGGAGATTATGTGGTGACTTTAGAGGAAGCCAATGCCTTCCTGGACTTGACCCGACAGCTCTCCGCACGCATAGCCATGGCAGTTGCCCTGTGCATCCTCTCCCCTATCTGCCTCATTCAGTTGGCTGGCGTGGCTGAATACAAGGGCAGCGTTTCGGAGGTGTTCGCCACCTGCGTGGGGGTGTCTGTTCTGCTGGTTCTGGTGGGCATTGGTGTGGCCATCCTCCTTTTCAACGGCATGAAGCTCTCCCCCTACCAGCACATAGAAAAGGAGATCCTCTCCCTCCAATACGGCGTCAGCGGCGTAGTACAGCGGCGGAAGGAGGCAGATGAACCGGCCTACCGGATGAGCCTGGTGGTGGGTGTGGTGCTCTGCATCCTCAGCGTTGTTCCCCTCCTGCTGACTTCTGCCTTGAACCTGGGCGATTACATCAGCATCTGCTGCGTCAATGTCCTGCTGGCTCTGGTGGCCACAGCGGTCTTTCTCTTTGTCCGCTTCGGCAGCATCCACAGCAGCTATCAGAAGATCCTCCAGGAGGAGGATTACACCAAGGAGCGGAAGCAGATCAACAAAAAGCTGGCCTGGTTCCCCGGCGTCTACTGGACGCTGGCTACGGCCATCTACCTGGCCTATAGCTTTATCACACAGAGATGGGACTTCACCTGGATCGTCTGGCCGGTGGCCGGCGTGCTCTTTGTGGCGGTGTATGGTATTTTGCAGGCTGTGGTACATGGGAAAAATAAGGCATCATAAGAAAAAGGGAACGCTTTTCAGCGTTCCCTTTTCTGTTTGCAATCAATCCAGCTGGAACTGACCGGTATAAAGCTGGTAGTACCGCCCCTTCAAAGCCATCAGCTCCTCGTGAGAGCCGATCTCGATGATCTGGCCGCCTTCCAGCACCGCAATGCACTTGGCGTTGCGGACGGTGGACAGCCGGTGGGCGATGACAAAGACGGTGCGGTTCTCCATCAGCGCATCCATGCCCTGAGAGATGAGCGCCTCGGTACGGGTGTCAATGGAGGAGGTGGCTTCGTCCAGCACCATGACGGGAGGATCCGCTACCGCCGCCCGGGCGATGGCCAGCAGCTGCCGCTGTCCCTGGGACAGGTTGGCGCCATCGCCGGTGACCATAGTCTGGTAGCCGTCCGGCAGACGCCGGATAAAGCTGTGGGCGTTGGCGGTCTTGGCGGCCTGGATGCACTCCTCATCGGTGGCGTCCAACCGGCCGTAGCGGATGTTATCCATGACCGTGCCGGTGAACAAGTGGGTGTCCTGGAGCACTACGCCCAGGCTGTGCCGCAGGGAGTCCTTCTGAATGTCCTTGACGTTGATGCCGTCATACTCGATGGAGCCGGCCTGAATCTCGTAGAACCGGTTGATGAGGTTGGTGATGGTGGTCTTGCCTGCGCCGGTGGAGCCAACAAAGGCGATCTTCTGACCGGGCTTTGCGTAGACGCTGACGTTATGGAGCACCTGCTTATCCGGCACATAGCCGAAGTCCACGTTCTTCAGGCGCACGTCCCCCTTCAGCCCTACATACTTGACACTGCCATCCTCCTGAGGCACCTTCCAAGCCCAGGCAGTGACACGACCGGATTCCCAAGCCTTCAAAGAGCCGTCCGGATTGTGCTCGGCAGGCACCAGGGTGACCTTGCCTTCGTCCACTTCCGCTGCCTCGTCGATGACCTGGAAGATACGCTCTGCGCCAGCCAGGGCGGAGAGGATGTTGGTCATCTGCATAGAGATCTGGTTCATGGGCTGAGAGACCTGCTTGGAGTAGGTCAGATAGGTCACCAGACCGCCGATGTCAAAGCTGCCCAGAATGGCCAGAGCCCCGCCAAAGGCGGCGGTGAATGCGTAGCCAATATTGGACAGGTTGCCAGCTACCGGCATGATGCAGGTGCTGAAAAAGCTGGCGTTGCTGGCGGCCACTCGGAAGTTCTCGTTCAGTTCATTGAAGGTCTCCTTGGCCTGATCCTCATGGGTGAAGGCTTTGACTACTTTCAGACCCTCAATGGTCTCCTGAATGTTGCCGTTCAGGGTACCCAGAGCGGCCTGCTGCTTGGCAAAGTAGAGGCGGCTCTTGCCACCCAGCTGCTTGAACACCAGCAGGGTGACTGCCAGCATGACCAGAGTGACCAGAAAGAGCACTCGGCTCAGATAGAGCATCATGACCACGATGCCCACGAAGGCGAACAGGGCGGAGACACACTGGAGGACGGACTGCTCCAAGACCTGAAGTACATTGTCGGCATCGTTGGTGAATCGGCTCATCAGGTCGCCGTGGGGGTGCTGGTCAAAGTAGGTCAGGGGCAGAGTCTGCATATGGTTGAACAGATCCCGCCGCAGGGCATTGGTGCCTCGCTGTGCCACACGAACCATCATATTGCCCTGGAGGAAGTAGCAGGCGGCGGCAAAGACGTAGACGGCCAGCAGCTGCAGCACCTTAGGCCCCAAGCTGGGCAGGGTGGTCTGACCGGCGGCCACTGCTGCGGCGATGTCGTTGATGATGGGGCGTGTGATATAGGTGGCGCCCACGCTGGCCAGGGCGGAAGCGATGACGCAGAGAAATGCCACAATGAGCATGACTGGGTGCTGTCCCATGTAGCTCAGCAGACGTTTCACGGTCTTTTTGGTCTCCTTGGGCTTCTGGAACCCACCGATGGGGCCACCGCCGTGGCCGTTGACCTTGCGATTTCTTCTGGGAGCATCAGCCATGGTAGACCCCTCCTTTCAGCTGGGAGTGATAGATTTCCTGATAGATCTTGCTCTCTGCCATCAGTTGGTCATGGGTGCCGATGTCGGCCACCTTGCCGTCATCCAAAATGATGATCTGATCGGCGTCCCGCACCGAGCTGATACGCTGGGCGATGAGGAAAACAGTGGTGTGTTTCAGGTTCTCGTGGAAGGACTCCCGGATGAGGGCTTCCGTGGCGGAGTCCACAGCGGAGGTGGAGTCATCCAGGATGAGGATGGCGGGCTTGCGGAGCATAGCACGGGCGATGCATAGACGCTGCTTCTGGCCGCCGGAGACGTTGACGCCGCCCTGTTCCAGCCAGGTGTCAAAGCCCTTGGGGAAGGACAGGATGAAGTCATAAGCCTGAGCGTCCTTGGCCGCTTGGATGATTTCTTCTTCCGTGGCGTCCGGGTTGCCCCACAGCAGGTTCTCTCGGATGGTGCCGGAGAACAGGACGTTGTTTTGGAGGACCATGCCGATGCGGTGGCGCAGGTCTTCCAGCGGATAGTCTTTCACGTTGATGCCGTCCACCAGCACTTCCCCTTCTGTGGCGTCGTAGAACCGAGGGATGAGATTGACCAGGGTGGATTTGCCCTCGCCGGTGCCGCCAATGACGGCAATCACCTGGCCGGGCTTGGCAGTGAAGGAGATGTGGGACAGGACGTTATCGCCGGTGCCGGAGGTGTCATATTTAAAGGAGACATCCCGAAATTCCACCTGACCTGCCTGTTCCGGCAGAGCGGGTGCGGAGCCGTCCTGAATGTCCGAGTCGGTGTCGATGACTTCAAAGATACGCTGGGCACAGGCCTTGGCACGGGTGTACATCAACAGGCACATAGCCACCATCATAACGCTCATGAGTACCATAAGGACGTAGTTCAACAGCGAGGACAGCAGGCCAATCTCCAGGTCGCCGCGCAGAACGGTCTGGCCGCCCAGGTAGAGGATGAGGGCGGTGGAGATGGAGATACCCAGCATCATGGCCGGCTGCATGAGGATGATGCGCAGGCTCACGTTCATGCCGGCTTTGGTGAAGTTGTCGTTGGAGGTTTTGAACTTCTCCTTCTCAAACTCCTCTCGAACATAGGATTTGACCACACGGATGGCGGTCAGATTTTCCTGGACGGTTTCATTGAGCAGATCCAGCCGATGCTGCATGGCACGGAACAGCCCCATGCAGACCTTCATCAGCAGGCCAATGACCAGGGCAATGACAGGCACGGCAATGATGAGGATCATAGCCAGCTGCCAGCGGATATAGATGGCCACCGCCATAGAGGCTACGATCATCACGCCGCTGCGGATGAGCAGACGCAGAGCCATGGCCACCATGTTCTGCACGTTGGTCACGTCGTTGGTCAGACGGGTGACCAGAGAAGCGGTGGAGAATCGGTCGATGTTGCCGAAGGAGAAGGTGCTGATCTTGTCAAATTGCGCCTTGCGCAGGTTGGCGCCCAGACCCTGGGCGGCGAAAGCGGCGTGCTTGGAGGACATGACGCCGCAGTACATGGCGGCGGCAGCTACCACCAGCATCAGCACCCCCATCTTCAAGATGACCGGCATATCGCCCTTCTGGATGCCGCTGTCGATGATCTCCGCCATCAGCAGGGGCAGGATCAACTCGCAGATGGTCTCCAGCGCGATGAGCACAGGCGCTAAGATCGCTTGTTTTTTGTATCCCTTGAAATAAGGGAACAGTCGTTTCATCATAGCAGGTTCTCAGTCCTTTCGTGTTAGAAATGGCAGTGGTGAGGGGGTGGCGGGAAGGGAGAATCCTCATCCTCCGGTGCTTCCCCGCTGAGCTGGGACAGGTTGTCCAGCATCTGTTCTTGATAGTGCATCAGCTGTGCCTGATCCTCTGGGGAAAACCCTTGGAGCATCTGATTGTCCACCGTCTCAAAGACCTTCACACATTCCAAGACGGCCTGACGCCCCTTTTCTGTGATGGACACCCGGTTCCGCCGGGCGTCCTGTGGGTCTTGCTCCTTGTGGACGTAGCCGCTTCGCTCCAGGGACTTCAACGAGTTGGCCACCGTAGCCGGAGAGACGTGGAGCCACTGTGCCAGCTGCTTTTGGTTGGGCAGGACAGCACCCTCCTCCAGCCCTTTGGACAGGATGAATAACAGCATGGGATTGCCCACATCCTGAAGGTGGTACTTGGCCATCAACGCGGTGATGGCGTTCCGGTGGGCTCGGTTGAGCCGGTGGAGCATTAGGATGGAGGGGTTCTTTTTATGTCGATAGAGATACAAAGCTTTACCTCCTTTTTAAATTGTTTGCGGGCTAATAATTAGCGTGCTTATCATTGTAGCGAGATATTTTTTTATTGTCAAGGGGAAATGTGAGAAAAAATTAGAACAAGTGTTTGTGATTTTCCCGACGCTGTGGTATACTGGCACAGCACGACCCAAGAAGCTTGTAAAAAGTGGAATTGCGAAGCGTCCACGGTGAGAAAGAAGAGGATGTCCTTGAAGAACCGGCTGACCCCCAAACAGAATCAGATCTACGACTACATCCTCGCCTTCACCCAGGAGCGAGGCTATCCCCCTTCCGTCCGAGAGATCGCGGAGGCGGTGCACCTGAAATCCCCTTCCACCGTCCACTTTCACCTGAAAGCCATGGAAGCCGCCGGTGTCATCCACAGGGGCGCGGGAAAGACCCGTTCCATCACGCCGGTGACGCCGGAGCACGCACAGACGGCACAAAAAATCCCCATCCTGCGGGAGGTGACCGCCGAACTGTCCGACTTCACCGGGGAGACCCTGCTCTTTGACACGGGAGACGCAACCCAGTTCCACTTTGCCGTTCGGATGGAGCGGGACACCCTGCGTTCTGCCGGTATCCTGCCCGGTGACCTGGTGGTGGTGCGGCAGCAGGAGCCGCAGAAGCCGGGCGAGCTGATGCTCTTTCTGCTGGAGGGACAGACCGTCTGTGGGACTGCCCGCTGGGAGGGTGACCACTTATGGCTTACCATTCCGGACAAAACACCGGTGGACAGGATGGACGTGGTGCTGTTGGGAAAGGTGATCGCAGTGGTACGCCACTATGACTGAGAGGAGGAATCTTCCGATGAAATTGTTTTTGACCCGACATGGCCAGACCGATTGGAACACCAAGCGCTGCGTCTGCGGCCGAACGGAAGCGCAGCTGACCGACTTGGGCAGAGCACAGGCCGCCCAGGTAGGTGAAGAGGCGGCACGCGCCGGGGTGAATGTGATCCTGGCATCCCCCATGGATCGCGCCCAGGAGACGGCGGCCATCATCGCCGAAAAGGTGGGCGTGCCGGTGCTGACGGAACCCCTCCTCATCGAACAGGACTTTGGCACCTTTGAAGGCCGGAGCGTGGATGACCCGGAGTATCGGGAGAAGCGCAAGAGCCTGCTGTGGCACTACCCGGAGGGCGAGTCCACGGCGCAGCTCATCCACCGGGCCTATACGGTCATCGAGAAGGTGCGGGATGCGTACCCGGATAAACGGGTGCTGCTGGTGTCCCACGGCTGCTTCTGCCGGGCGGCGCGTACTTATTTTGTGGACATTCCCTTTGGGGATTTTTATGAGTTTTATATGGAGAACTGCCAGCTGTTGGAGTTCGAGTTGTAACGAAAAAGCCTGTCTTTCCTCAGAAAGACAGGCTTTTGTTGATGAGATAGGGGTTACCCCATGTGTTTCCCGTTGTACTCGGCGTTGTCGATGAGCAGGATGCTGCGCACCAGGAACCACAGAGCGGTAGCGGCCAGCAAAAACTTCTGATACAGCTCCACCGAGTCCGCCAGCGCGATCACGCAGAGCATCACCGTCAGCAGGCTGAACCAGGTGGCCGCTTGGGGACGGGGGAACTGGAAGGCAAAGGAGGCAGTGAAGTACCAGGCCAGAGCGGCGGAGCTGACGGCAAAGACCTGCCAGGCGAAGGACATGACCGACGGGTTGGAGGCGTTGGAGTGATAGGTCAGCACCAGCCAAACGCAGGACATGAAGCCGGGGATGAGGGGTGCCAGAGACCAGCTGCCGCTGTCGCCGTTGCGCAGGACCATAAAGAAGATGGCCGCCGTAGCGCAGAGCATCAGGATGCCCAGGAACAACAGGAAGGGCTGTGTCTGGAACAGCACCGCCAGCAGATTGCTGCCCCCGTTGTTCAGATAGGTCAGGAACAGCGTGCGGAAGATCATCCCCGTCCCCACCAAAAAAGCGGCGGCGGAGAGGAACTCTAACCCTTGCAGCAGTGTATCTGCGTGATAGGCGGAGTACCAGTCCTGGGCTTCATTGGCCACGAAAAAGCTCAGGAATAAGAGCAGCAGGGTGCCAATGATGGTCAGGGCGATGAGGGCGTAGGAATAGGGATGATGCAGGATGGGCATCCCCGTGGAGGGAGACAGGGCCACAGACAGCTGCTGCATCCGCAAAAAGAAGCCGATCACGCCCAACGCCAGGGCGAGCAAGGGGTAGTAGATTCGTTTCATAGAAAACCTCCGCAAATAGGATGAGAAAAAGCCGCACAGCGCGCGACATAATATCAGACAGTGTGTTTTACTATTGTACTCCAAAACCAACGGGATGTCAGCAGAAATTTCATGATTTTCCAGGGGATTTTTGCACGGGACCCCGGCCTTGCGCATAAACTAGAACCAGAATAAAACGGAAAGGAATGGTTGGAATGTGCGGCATTGGCGGATTTTGTGATTGGAGCCGGGATAACCGGACGTGGCAATGGGAAAAGACCGGGGAACGGATGTGCCGTTCTTTGGAGCGACGGGGGCCGGATGACGGCGGCCTGTGGCTGGGGCAGGACTGCGTTCTGGCACACCGGCGGCTGGCGGTCATCGACCCGGAGAACGGGCATCAGCCCATGGTGCGCCGGGACGGGGACGGGCAGGACATCGTGCTGGTCTACAACGGGGAGCTGTACAACACCGACGACCTGCGGCAGGAACTGACCCGAAGAGGGCACCAGTTTGTCACCCGGACGGACACCGAGGTGGTGTTGGAAGCCTGGCGGGAGTACGGCGAAGGGATGGGCGACCACTTGGAGGGCATCTACGCCTTCGCCATCTGGGAGGAGCGCACCCGCACGCTGTTCTGCTGCCGGGACCGGTTTGGGGTAAAACCCTTCTTCTATACCATGGTGGGCAGTACCTTTGTCTTTGGCTCCGAGCTGAAGACCCTCTTCTGCTACCCTGGCCTGACACCGGAGGCGGATGAGACCACATGGCAGGAGGTGTTGGGCATCTCCCCTGCTCGCACGCCGGGGGTGGGCGTGTTCAAAGGGATTTACGAGCTGAAACCAGCCCACCAGCTCACCGTCAGCCCAGAGGGCCTACAGGTTCGGCGCTATTGGAACGTGACCAGCCGTCCCCACACGGAGGACTACCCAGAGACGGTGGAACACCTGCGGCACCTGCTCTCCTCTGCCATCCGGCGGCAGCTGGTCAGTGACGTGCCTCTGTGTACCCTGCTCTCCGGCGGGTTGGATTCCTCCATCATCACCGCCGTGGCGGCCAACGCCTATCAGGAGTGGGGACTGCCGCCCTTGGAGACCTATTCCTTTGACTACACCGACAACCAGAAGTATTTCAAAGCGTCCTCCTTCCAACCCGATGCCGATTGGCCCTGGGTGGAGCGGATGCGGAAGGAATTCGGCACCGACCACCGTATCTTGACCTGTTCTCAGGAGCTGCTGGTGTCCCTGTTGGGGGCGGCGGTGGAGGCCAAAGACCTGCCGGGGATGGCAGATTTGGATTCCTCCCTGCTCTACTTCTGCAGTCAGATTCGCCAGCGCCACACGGTCTCCCTGTCCGGCGAGTGCAGCGACGAGATCTTTGGCGGCTACCCGTGGTTCCACCGGGCGGATATGCTGGCAGCGGACACCTTCCCTTGGAGCATGGACATCGCTGCTCGCACTGACGTCTTCCGACCGGAAGTGGTGGAACGGCTCCAGCTAGAGGATTATGTCAAATGGCGCTACCAGGAGAGTGTCGAGGAAACCCCGCGTCTGGAGGGCGAAACAGAGGCGGAAGCCCGGCGGCGGGAGATTGGCTGGCTGAACCTGAATTGGTTCATGACCAACCTGCTGGATCGGAAGGATCGTATGAGTATGTATTCCGGCTTGGAGGTCCGTGTGCCCTTCTGCGACCACCATCTGGTGGACTACGTGTGGAACATTCCCTGGGAAATGAAGAGCCGGGGCGGCATCCGCAAACAGGTCCTCCGAGA